>JADFZZ010000001.1:0-300000 GCA_015232315.1 SAR324 cluster bacterium
CAGCTACTAACCAAGGTAATGCTTCAATACAAGGGATTTTCATACGTCCTCCTGGGGTGAATGGCGCTCAGAAAATTTTTATGCCAAATCAACACAACTCAACAGATGTTTTTTTCGAAAACCCAAGAAAATATTCTTTTTTACCAAAAGGACACTTAAGTCCTCCTGAGGTGAATGGTGCTCAGAAACTTTTTATGCCAAATCAACACAACAGATGTTTTTTTCGAAAACCCGAGTAAATGACGGTTCGCTAAAAATTGTCCAGATTGGAGAAATGGGGCTGAAAGCTTTTTGATAAAAATTTTACGGGTTTTTCCATATTTTTGATCCCTGTTATATATCGGGATTGTTATACTCAAGCCTTCATGAATTCTATCTGGAGGCGATGTATGATTGATACCCCCAATACCCGAAAAACTTTTTGCCAGATCACCGGTAAACTCCATTTGCTATTTTCATTATTCTTGCTGTTCCCCTTGCCTTGGTGCTTCTATTATGAATGGAATCCGGACATCGGACTGCTGTTCCTCCAAATTTCCGGGGTGGTAGCGGTCATTGGCGTTGTCCTGCGATATTACGGCAGGGACGCGCCGAACATAATATTGCCGCGTGATTCCTTATTCATCGTGGGCTATTCCTGGCTGGCGTTAGTGGTGACTGGCGCGTTGCCGTATTGGAAAAGCAATTACATTCCCGGTTTTGTGGATGCGATCTTTGAATCCGTTTCCGGTTTTACCACCACCGGAGCGTCCATCATGACGGACGTGGAGATCCTGCCGGATGCCATCCAATTCTGGAGAGGGTTGACCCAATGGATCGGTGGGATGGGAATTATCGTGTTATTCGTGAGTGTGTTTCCCAATTTGAGTTTGGGAGCCAAAACCTTGTTCAAACGAGAATCCAGTCAATTGCGTTCCGATCCGACAGAGCCTGTGATTCGCGACGCGGCCAGGAGCATGTGTTTGACTTACATGGTGTTGACAATCCTCCAGATTCTCCTGTTGCGGGGGGCGGGAATGTCTGTTCTGGACGCCATGATCCATACGTTCGCCAGTATTTCCACCGGGGGTTTCTCCAGCAGAAATGCCAGCGTCGGTGCTTTTCAGTCTCCGTTCATCGAAGGGATCATTATCGTTTTCATGTACTTGGGTTCGATCAATTTCGGCTTATATTATGACTTGGTTCATGGCAAATGGCGACGGGTCCTCAAAGATGCGGAATTGCGGTTTTTTCTAAGCGTGGGTTTGATTTTCACGGGTCTCTCCACGCTTTCGTTGTGGTTTCATTCCGGTTTCAATTTTCTGAAAGCCTTGCGATCCTCCGCTTTTCAAATCAGCACCATTCTCACCACGACCGGCTTTGCCTCGGACGATTATGAAAAATATCCGTTTGGCCCACAGGCTCTTATTTTTCTGTGCATGTTGATGGGCGGGATGGCGGGTTCCACGGCGGGAGGCATCAAACAATTTCGCATTTTTTTACTGTTCAAAATCATTGTGAATCACATTCACCTCAGTTTTCGTCCGTCCCTGGTGACCAAACTGCGTGTGGGCGACACGGTCATTCAGGATAACCTGTTACAGTCGGTATTGGGCTTTTTCTGTGTCTATGCCGTGACACTGGCAATCGGATTTGTATGCCTGGCCTTCAGTGGACAAGATCTGCTGACATCCCTGACGGCGGTGATGACCTGCGCGGCGGCCGCGGGTCCGGGTTTTGGGATGGTGGGTCCCACGGATAACTTCGCGGCCCTGAATGATTTTGCCACAGTGGTGTTATCGGTGGTCATGCTGTTGGGACGTCTGGAATTTTTTGTGCTGTTGGCATTTTTCCATCCGAGATTCTGGAGACGATAACCAACCAGCACGTGATAAGTACCCGACCATAAATCTTTAACCATTTTTTCTGGTTCCCTACCTCTTCTGGTGGGGAACCCTCCTTTTAATGTTAAAAAAACTTTTGAGCGGTACTTATCAGACACGGATCGGCAGGATGACCAAGGGAATACCGTGTTGATAGAGCCTTCGCTGTAGGGTGAAGGCGGTATAATTGTGCAGCCATCGTGTGGTGAAGAGGGAATCCTCGGGAAACACCAAGGTGGTCCTCTGGCAGAACCAAAAATATTTGTTCAGGACCATAGCACAGGACGGAAATGCTACTGGCACCCAGCATCAACCCGATCCATCCCGCAGAATAAGGACGCTGTTTCATGGCGTTTGTTCCTCAAGGAGGAGTAGCCGATAACCGATTCCCGGTTCGGTGATCAGCAGAGCGGGATTGTTGGCATCGACTTCGATTTTGCTCCTGAGTTGGGCGACATACACCCGCAGATAATGATGTTGTGGTACAGTCACTTTAGAGTATGCATGTTCCCGATCCTCTGCTAAAATGAAGAAAAAGGAGGTGGATTATGAAACAAGCATCACGACACTATACGGAAGAGTTTAAACAAGACGCGGTAAAATTGGTTGTGGAAGATGGGTACAAGCAAACGGAAGCGGCACGGAATCTGGGTATTCCTCCCCGCACGCTGGAAGGATGGGTCGAAAAAGCCCGACATCAGGATTCTGGCAAAAACCTGACAGCGTCAGAACATCTGGAGTTGAAACGGTTGCGTCAAGAAGTCAAACGATTGACGATGGAGCGAGAAATTCTAAAAAAGGCCACGGCCTTCTTCGCAAGGGAAAATCATTGAGATATGAGTTCATTGAACGAGAGAAGAAGGCGTATCCGATCCGGGTGATGTGTCATGTATTAAAAGTATCTGTTAGCGGATATTACAGTTGGAATAAACGTCAACAAAAACAAGAGGGAACCACGATTTCCTCTCGAAAGAATCTGGTAGACAGAGTCAAAGAGATTCATCAGGAAACCCGTGAAAGTTACGGGAGTCGGAGAATGTCTGCCCAGTTGAGGAAGGAAGGTCATCCGGTAGGACGCGCTCAAGCGCGAAGCCTGATGAAAGAAGCTGAGGTCACGGTAAAACAGAACAAACGGTTTATTCAGACCACAGACAGTCGCCATCCCTGGCCTGTGGCGGAAAATTTGCTGGATCGCCAATTCAATCCTGAAAAACCCAATCAGGTCTGGGCTAGCGATATCACCTACCTTTGGACTTCTGAAGGGTGGGTTTATCTGGCGGTTGTGATTGATTTGTACTCACGGAGGGTGGTTGGCTGGTCCGTTGATTCCCGAATGACCACCGAATTGGTGGAAAACGCCCTGAAAATGGCGATTCAACGAAGAAAACCAGCGCCTGGAATTCTGTTTCATTCGGATCGGGGAAGCCAATACGCCGCTGAAAGTTTCAGAAAACTGTTGAAACGTTATGGAATGATTTCCTCCATGAGCCGAAAAGGGGAATGCCATGATAATTCTCCGGTGGAACGCTTTTGGGGCTCCCTGAAAAAAGAATGGACCAACTCCATCCGTTATCAAAATGTGGATGAAGTCCGGTTGGATGTCATGAAATATATTGAAATGTTTTACAACTCCAAACGATTACATTCCACTCTGGGCTATCAAAGCCCCGTGGAATTTGAAAAACTGGCTTCCGCCAGTTGATCTCCCCAAAGGGGGATCTTGTTGCCTCCGGCGGCCAGAACCCTCACGGTTCTGGACTCTGGGTACGTTTGAAATGATCGGGAAGGAAGTAACTCCATTTTGTCTTGACCACCACAATATTTATTCATTGTCATCCTCCGTCTCCACTCCGGTAACTGTGAAAAATATATCCAATGCCACCGCGCTTACCGGGGGATATTATCATACGTGCGCCACATCCGGTGGCAGTGTCCGATGTTGGGGACATAATGGATATGGTCAATTGGGAAACAATAGCGCGTCCATGTCATCCAGCACGCCCGTGACCATTACGGGGTTATGAAATTCGAGCATAGAGTCCGACACAGAGAAAATTCAAGTTCCCAATTAACTCATTGGTACGATGCAATCTCTGATGCCTCCACGCCAGTGACCATCAAAGGTGTGAGGGTTATGAGCATGGCTTTTTGTTGTGATACAAGGAAATAATTTTATGCAGGCGTTACGATTTTGTCTGATCCGTTGCATTCCATGGGTAGCCTTGGCTTGGCCGGGTTTAATCTGGGCCGCGTGTTCCTATCAGGACATCGCGGATCTGAAAAACGAGAGTTTCCGGGATGATGATATTCGGCAATTTTGCCAATTGATGGAAAAACAGAATGCGGTTGCCGCTCCAACTTCAAATCTGGCGGGAACGCCGGTGAATGTGTCACCGGCTCCGGCTTGCGAATCCGTTTCGACACTGCCTGACGCGCCTCCGGCGCAGGAAACCCGGGACAGTTCCGGTTCCTCCCTCTGCTCCTGGATTCCATCATTGCCGGAAACCTCCTGGACGCCTTTACGGGGAATCAACGTGGGACTCACGCCCTTGTCCCTGCTGGCGGGAGCCATTCAGTTGCAGGGCGAATATATGTTTTCCTTCGGGATTTCCCTGGGAGTGGAACTGTTTGACTGGGATGCTTCCAGCAAGAATTACGGCACGCAAAGCCTGCGGCTCTTTGCCCGGAGTTACCATCCGTGGCGAACGGGGCACTGGTATGGCGGCGGGGGACCCGGGATGATCCGGGTGGAATACCCCGCCGAAACCATCAACAACACGGGCGCGACCCTGGATGGCGGTTATCGTTGGGTGAGCAATCAGTTCTTCATGGATCTGGGAATTTATATGGGATTTTGGGGCAAACAAGACGTAGATGGCGTGGACCGCAACCTGAATGTTATCGGCGGTGACTGGAAAGTCGGATTACGGTTTTAGAAAAAGAGCCTGTTCATGGGCGTCACGGATTTCTACTGGTGTTGACAGCTATCTGACGCAACAAATCCACGGTTTCCTCACGAGAACGACGAGATTCCTCAGCCAGTTGATCCATATGGGACGTCAGTTCCTGAAATCCGGCATGTAACGTGGTTTCCACCCGCTCCAGTCGGTTTCCCACTTGGGCCAGTCGGTTTTCCATGCGTCCCAGGCGTTCATTTCCCGAACGTTGGGCTTCCAGGATCGCGCCAAGAAGCGTGGTGTCCTGGCTACCGACCTGATCCGCCAAATCCTGGAGGGCCAGAATCAGTTTCTTGACGATTTCGGGGGTGCTGGATGGGGTTACTTCATCAATATTGGGTAATTTCAGCATGGATCTCCTGAGCAATGATCGATATCTTCGGAAAACGAATTCGGCACACGACGATATTTTTAAGTACGTTGAATTTACCATAATGACAAGTCCGCACTGACAGCGATCGGAACAAAAGGAGAGGAACATGAAAAACCGTTTAATCATGGCGGGTTTGATCTGTGGATTGACACTGTCGGGGTGTAACGCGGAAAGCCTGGGAACCTATACGGACACAGGACGGCATTCTGATCAGAGCGGTCAAGCTTTGGATGAAAAGAACGAGGTCTTGCCTGACGCGGAAACCAACATTCCGGAATCTGAGGCAGTCAATTCGGCCTCAGGGCTGAAAGCCGAGGATTTTTCCAAGGATTATGTTTCGATTGCTCCGGATAACATTCGGGAAACCCTGAAAAATACCAGGGAATTTTATAACAACTTCGATTCCGGTTTTCTGGGAAGACAGCCCACACTCACCAGTGTTTCAGATCTGGGAACGTGCAATCCTTTTGTGGAAACCATGAGTTTTATTGACGCAGGCAACGGCTTTTATGAACGTTTCAGCGCAGACAAGAATATCGAAGCTTGTCTTAACCAGGCACGAGATATTGAAACCATGCGTTATGTGAGTTCTGTTCATGGTTTTTTTCAGAAAACCCGGTTTTTGGATACGGAGGGATCTCCCGTCAATTTAACAACGCAGACAGACCTCGGTACTTTTCCCAGAGCAGAGGCCTTGAGCCGTTTTTACAGCAAAACAGTGATTCATCATATCACCTCCGCTACGGGCGAAACCCTGGAAGACCTCACCGAACTCAGACAATTGACCTCCGCATCGTCTAGTCCGGACCAAGTATGTGTACTCAATCCGGGTCAGACACAGATGGATTGTGTTCGCTATACGCAAAAAACAACAACCCAGGCAGGCAGTATCCTCAGGGATGAGACAACCGTTTCGTCCTTTGTTTCCAGCAATCTGACCGTTTCGGCGACGGGAACCTATTTCACTCAAGGTTCCATCGAATTCAGACTGAACAACTGGACCGGCACCATGACGTATTCCGACGATCCGGAAACACCGCCTTCGTTCACCGTAACCAATGGATCATTGACCGTGACAGGGAAACTGGGTGAACTGAACGTCAAAAGCCTGGGCAATGGCCAGAGTTTTTTTGCGCCTGGAGACATGAATCTGTCGGATAAAGTCACCGGAAATTTCAGCGGATTGACGATGAATACAGGAGAACAAAGTGACGTGGTGGGGTTTCTTGCCCTGGTTGGAGCGAGTTCCGGGGAAACCACCGGTAGCGCTGTGTACCAGCGGATGATTACCGATATTCAGTCATTGACCACCGTCATTTCTCAATTACAGGCGGTATCGGTGTTTGATAACGGCAATACCGTTCGTGGCAGTTACTCACTGAGTAGCCGGACCTTGCTGAATCCCACCACACTGTCCAATGAACTGCTGAAGAAAATCGGGGTGACTTCCGGAAACCAGGTCCAGAATCTGCCATATTCACCACTGAACAGTCTGGATTATCAGACGTTCCGGTTTGAACTGGCGGTTCAATACAATTCTGCGACAGAAGTCATTGTGATTGTCAATTTGGTCGCGAATGAAAATTATACCACTTATCAAGCGATGGTGGATTCCACTGTGAGCGTGAACAATCTGGTGAATGAGGAAGTAGCGCGGGTCAGTCAGAAAGACACTTTCACGGTAGCCGCCACAGCCAGTGTTGCGGATTTTTTGATGGTCATTGACAACTCAGGCAGCATGTCCGATGAGCAAACCGCACTGGCCGAGAATGCCACCAGTTTTTTTGACAAGTTGCAAAGCGCGGGGCTTGATTTCAGAATCGGTGTCATTACTACGGACAGTTCCACTTTACGCCATACAGGGTTTACCAACGATAAAACCGCGTTTCAGACAGCGGTTCAGGCGGGAATCGGCGGATCAGGCACGGAATCCGCAATTTACTTTGCCGAACAGGCACTTCTGGATACCGGCAGTGTGGTCAAGGCCGGATATCCTCGCGCAGGAGCCAGCCTTTCCATTATCATGCTCAGTGATGAATCGGATCAGTACAGTTCTTATGCTGGCAAAGCTTTTGATTTTGATTCAAATGTATTTCTGACCAAGAGCTACAAAGTTTATGTGATTGTCGCGGATTCCGGGTCCTCAACCACAGGCTATATCAAACTGGCCAGTAAAACCGGCGGTAGTTTTGGAAACATCTATCAGTCCAGCTATGCCGCAACCCTGGATGTGATTGTCCAGAATGCGGGTGGTGCCAATTACACTTTGAGCCACACTCCAATTGCGTCCACTCTGGAAGTGAAGGTCAACGGATCCGTGGTCCCCATCAGCAACACCAATGGATTTTTGTATAACGGTTCTGCGAACACCATTGCCTTTTTTGGAACAGCTATTCCAGCCGCAGGCGCGACGATGGAGGTCAGGTACCAGTATGTCTCCAGGTAAACGCCGTATCGTACCCCGGCTGTTATCTTTGAATGTTCTGATGATCGTAGGAGTGCTGTATGTTCTGCAGCCCCGTTTTCTGACGTTCATGGATAAAAAAAGCGTGGATTTGCTGATCACCGGGCAAAGCAATCCACCTCAGGCCAATGTACCCGTATTCATTGCCGCAGTGGATTCCAAAAGCATCGACGCCTTTGGCCGCTGGCCCTGGACTCGCTCCCGGATGGCGACATTAATTCAGGAATTGACCGATTATTATCAGGTCAAAACAATTGGACTGGATATGGTTTTTTCGGAACCTGAAACCGTATTACCGGAGCAAAATCGGAATGTGAATGGAATGCTTGAGAAATACTCCGCCAAGGATCAGGCATTGCTCAGAAATTTTCTCCAAACCCTCTCCATGAATTCAGCGGATATCCAATTGGCACAGTCAATTCAACAGGGGAATGTCACGCTGGGGTATTTCTTTTTTCTGTCCAGTCAACGATACCAAGTGGATCAGGCCACCCTCAAGACTTTGAAAAAACGGGGTGTCCCGGAATCCTTGCTACAAGCGATGGCACCTTTGCAGCTTTACCGGCGGATGACCCTGGAGGAATTTGATCAACTGTTGAATCAAAAATTGACTGAAGAAGATCTGGCCCAATTTCAAAGCATGATTCTGGAAGAAAGCACTCATGCTCCCTGGGATTATCTCACTCCGGAACAACAGCGTCAGGCTCAATTGACCTTGCAGGGCAACTCCTTCAATCTGGTCAGTGGGGTTCGGCATCTCAATTCAGTACCGTTGATGCGAGGGGATGCGGTGGAACCCAATATCTCACGGATTCATACCGCAGGAAAAGAAATTGGTTTTTTGAACGCTTTTCCCGACGGGGAAGATGGTGTCATCCGACGGGCACACCTGGTGATGCGTTATGGGGAATTGCTGTATCCGTCCCTGCCGCTACAACTGCTTAAAACTTTTCGGGATGAACCCTCAATGCAGGTCATGTTGAGAGAAAACCGCATGATAGAATTACGCATGGGATCGCATGTGTTCCCAACCGATGCGGATGGCGCCATTCTGTTGAACTTTCGGGGTCCCCGTGGAACCTTTGCCACGTTTTCCGTGGTAGACATCATGGAACATCGGGTTCCCAAGGAGTTTCTGACCGATAAAATCGCGCTGGTCGGCATCACGGAAGCCGGTTTGCTGGATATTTACAACACGCCCGTGGGAAATATGTTTCCGGGCGTGGAAATCCATGCCACCGTGCTGGAAAACCTGATGCACCAGGCCTATCTGAAAATATCTCCCTGGCAGGACGTGATCCTGTTGAGCGCCATCCTGGGGGTCGGAGTGTTGTTGAGTTGGCTGTCTCACGCACTGATTTATCCTTGGTTCAGCGTGGTTTCCAGTCTACTGCTTCTGAGTGCGTTTGCCACGCATTATTACGTGGTGATTCACCTTCAGACCTGGATGAGTATCCTGTATCCGTTTCTGCTGATTTTTGGGATTTGGGTGGTCAACACTGTGTATCGGCTGATTCTGATTGATCTGGCCAGAAAACAAGCTCGTCAACGCATTATTGAAACCAAAAATGTGTTTCAACTTTTCGTGCCGCCCCAGTTTCTGGACCGTATTTCCAAGGGCCGCTTTGAAGCCCTCCAGCATGGAATTGCCAGGCAGTCGCCTGTGTCAGTGATGTTTTCCGACATTCGATCCTTTACCACGATTTCTGAAAATCTTTCTCATCTGGAACTCTTTCAACTGCTGAATGAGTATATGCGCCACATGATTCCTGAAATTCAGCGGCAGGGCGGCTTCATCGACAAATTTATCGGGGATGCCATCATGGCGCTGTTTGATGAGGAAAGCTGTAAGAATGCTTATGGCGCAGAATCGTCCATTCTGGCGGCCATAGAAATGGTCAAAGCGCTGGACTTGTTCAATGAAAAACGCAAAGCCGCGTTTCAACCCCCGATCCTGTCAGGAATCGGGATCAATTCCGGCACAGTCACCATGGGCACCCTGGGCAACGAATCACGAATGGAATCGACGGTGATCGGCGATGCGGTGAATCTGGCCTCCCGTCTGGAGGGACTGACCAAAACGTTTGGCTCCCGGATTCTGATCAGTGAATCCACCTGGAAACAACTACCCGATCCGGATCGGTTTCAAATCCGCGAAGTGGGCTATGTCAGTGTGAAGGGGAAAAAGAAACCCACCACGCTGTATGAAGTATTTGATGCGGACCCGGAATGGGTACGTAACAAAAAAGCAAAATCCTGGCCCTGGCTGTTGAAGGGCATGGGCTTTTATCATCACCGCCGTTTTGACGATGCCGTGGAAGCATTGAAAACCGCGACTGCGATTTTTTCGGAAGACGTGGTCATTCAGCAATACCTGCACCTGGCGCTGGAATATCAGAAAAATCCGCCGGGTGAAAATTGGGATAGTCAAATCGTTATGACACACAAGTGAATTATGAAAACCATTATAACCACCATCTGCCTGAGTCTGATGCTCTTTGGTGCAGTGCCGATTCAGGCGGCAGATATTCTTATTTACAGTTCGTCCCACACCAGCGGCGCAGAAATCACGGAGTCGGAAATCACCGTACAGTTGGAAATCCGTGCCTTTGAACCGTTGACGGAGGTCATGATTAACGGACAAACCGTAGATGCGGACGGCGAAAGGCGGGTTTCCGTGGCGGTTCCCCTCATCCTCAAGGAAGGAGAAAATCCCATCGTGGTTTCGGCAAAAACAGCTCGGCAATCCGCGGAAGAAAATTTTGTATTTATCCATAAAACGGAACAACCCGACCATTGGAGTCTGATGTCACAGGTTGCCCTGAAATTGGATTCCAATGTCAACGAAGTCTCCCGCGCCTCTTCCCGGGTCCGGGGGCATCTATGGCAAGCCATTGTGATGCCGGAATATCTCCTGGAATGGGATACGGACACATGGGTGGGAATCAATGCGGTTGCCAGCCGGGAACGCTATCAGGAAAATGTTCTGCGTCCATTTGAAAACGGATTTTTGCGTGCGATAGGATTTTTACGCAAAAACATCGAATGGGGACTTTGGGAAACCGGACTGGGACACAACCGGATCAATGATCAGATGCTGGAACCTTCCAACAGTCTGGATATTTATCAAAAAGCACCGTCTCGTCAAAATCAGACAGAGCTTTACACCCAGCTTCATTATCCGTTTTCAGACACATTGCGGATGCTGGGAAAACTGACTTTGAAACAGCAAACGATCAGCCGGATTCCTACCGATCCCGGCTACAATGACACGGCGGCGCTCCAGAATTTATCCCTGAGAATTTATTGGCGTTTCGACACGAACAACACCCTGCTGGGACGCTGGGAGCGCGAGAATCATGACGCACAAGGAAAATATACCGATCATACGACAATACCTTCGCCAAATTTGAGAAAGACTAGTCACGAAAACACTGGGCTACCTCAGAAATAACTGAATTAAAAATAGACCCCTCAAATTCAAGGGTTATTATTAATTACTAATAAACTGATTTAATAAGGAATATTAGTTTCATAATTCTCATTAGATATTGTTGCGAAATCGGCCTACAACCATTTAAGTACGGAGGTCGTGTCTGTTGGCGAAGGTATTGTACGAGCGATACGCTTCAGATCAAAGGTTCCTATGATTTGGATTCACATCAATTTTCCGCAGGATGGAAGATGAAGACATTTCAACATGCCGCGACAGACCCCGCCCTGGATCTTGCCATCCAGTCCATAGAACAGCAGTGGACCCTGCGCTATGGTTATGCCTGGTCGCCCATATGGAATCCCTTTGTGGAATATGAACTGGAAACAAGCGATGCCAATACTTCCTTTCTGGAATACCGTAAACAAACTTTCACATTTGCTCTGTTGATTGTCTTATGAAGCATCTTATCATTCCTGTTTTGATTTGGTTGGTGGCGCCCTTGCTTTACGCTCAGGATGGTGTCCTGATTTTGCTGAAAGGATATTTACAACACACCCATGCAGGTTCCGACCAGGTTTACCGGGTGGGTGACGATTCACCTTCTGTTGAGGTCCGTGTTTTCGAAGGGGATGAAATCCAAACCGGAGAAAACACCGAGGTAGAACTCAAGCTACGTCAGGACAGTGAAAAAATGACACTCTATGCCAACACCTATCTTAAAATCAGCCGGATTGATGAACAGGAAACCTTACTGAATCTGTGGATCGGCAAGGCAAAATTTCTGGTAGAATCCGTAGTGGATCAATTTTCAGGAATCATGCGTTTCAAGGTGCAGACCGGAGTGGCATTCCTGGGAGTCAAGGGAACAGAGTTTTTTGTGGAAACCAATAAAACCGGAACTTCGCTGTTGACGCTTTCCGGAGTGGTGCTATTCGCCAACCGGACTAACCTGGAAGACCTGGTAGAAGTCACTCAGAACCATGTGTCCAAAGTTATCCAGAATCGACCTCCTACGCCTCCCGGTAAAATCAGTGACGCCAGGAAAGAACGCATTCTCAATGGCGACAGTAAAAGCTGGGGTAGTGCCGTACAGGAAACGGAACGCATGGATCAAGGCTTGAAGGATTCGTCACAGGAAACCCTCGAAGCCTTGCAGGAAGACCAAACGCTGGAACTGGAATTGTTGAAAGAAAAACAGGTGAAAATTCAGGTTGAATTTCAGTAGGACGGGATGATGTCAAAAATAATTTTTGGAATATGCTGGGTGTTGGGGCTTTTTTTACTGACCGGTTGTGAAGAAATTCCCAACAAGGATTCCTCTCGGCGAGGCCATGTGGTCTTGCAATTGAAACTGGAATCAAGAAATCCCCAAATGTCTCGATTGACCAGGGAACTTTCCACCAAAACCAACACCATTGTGGTTCAGGTCATTGATCCCACCTTGCTGACCGGAAATGAGATTCCCCCCGTAAGTCAGTTTACTGGCCAGGCTATTGCCCAAACCCTGCTGGATTTACAAACCCATACCATGGATGTTAACTTGCCGTTTGATCAATCCATGCGGTTATTGGTGTATGTTTTTGAGCAGCAGGTTTCAATTTCCGGGGTGGCAACCCTCGCGGAAGTGCCCATTCAGCGTGGTATTTCGGAAATCTTCACCATCGACTCCGACACAAACGAATTGACGCTTTCCATTTCCCTGGAAACAGTATTACCCGCCGCCGGCAGTTTTGGAACGCCGCCCAATCTCGTGCTTTCCGGAGGCGGACGACATTCCTGCCGGATTGACGCCTCCAACGCTATTCAATGCTGGGGACGTGGGGATCAGGGGGAATTGGGCAATGGTTTTACCACCAATTCCATGATTCCGGTTTCGGTTTACCAAATCACGACGGCACGACACATCACGACCGGAGTGGGATTCAGTTGCGCGGTGCTCACCGATGGAACTGTTTCCTGCTGGGGCAACAACACAGAGGGCACGCTGGGAAACGGTGAAACCGATAATCAAAGTTATCCAGTGGCCGCAAGGGGAGTGACTAACGCTATTCAGGTTTCCACCGGAAGTTTGTATGTTTGTGCCGTATTGGAAACAGGGAAGGGGATGTGCTGGGGCAATCTGTCCTATGGGTCCATCATCACGGCGGATGATTTTACTCCCGGCACGGGAAATCCCACGCCCAAGGAAATCAACGGACTGTCCAATGTGGTACAGATCGCTCCCGGTGGGGTTCATGCCTGCGCCCTGATTTCCAATGGTACGGTTCAGTGTTGGGGTTATGGGGGATTGGGGCAATTGGGGCAAGGTTCCACTTCCAGTTCTGAAACCCCGGTTCGCGTGCTGGAGATTTCCGATGTCAAACAAATTACTTCAGGTGGGGTGCATTCCTGCGCATTGCTCAAATCTGGTCTGGTTAAATGCTGGGGTGGCGGAACCTATGGGCAACTGGGCCATGGACAGACTCCGGAAAAACAGGCAAACCCTGTGGATGTTTCAGGGATCACCAACGCCACGCAAATCACGGCCGGTTTCTATTTCACCTGTGCATTGCTACAAACCGGTACGGTTCAATGCTGGGGCAACGGCAAATCCGGGCAGTTGGGAAATGAAACCAACACGGCAATTCAAAGCACTCCGGTGGATGTATCCACTCTCGGTGACGTGCTTCAGATCAGTGCGGGAAATTCTCATGTTTGTGCTGTTCTGAACGATTTGAGCATGAAGTGCTGGGGATTGGGACAAAACGGACAGCTTGGCAATGGTCAAAACTCCAGCCATAACAAACCTGTTGCGGTCCAGATCACGGGAGAAACCCTGACTCCGTTATAATCAAAATAATTTTAGTCAACCTGCTACGACGCATTAGGCCTATTATCTATTCCCACACGTGTTGTTACCAAAGATTTGTGCTGGCTGAAAACTCGCAAGAAAAAGATTTTTCTTGAGTTACTCAATTCTTTGTTTTAAGCAGAAACAAGCATGTTGTTTGGATTCACTGGGAAACTGGTGAATTCGAGTTTATATTTTGTAAATTTTGACAGAGGAATACTTATGAAACATAGTTTATTAGCGTTATGCATGGTCATTGCCGGATTAGTTGCTGTGAGTTGTGGTCCTTCAGCCCCACCTCCTACACCGGAAACATTCCTGACTCTGGCTGATGTTTCAGGCCGCCCCACTTTTCAGGAAACGTCACCCGATGTGAGAGTTATCGCGGTAAAAGCCAAAGCGTTCATCAAGTTGAATGATATTCGTGCGGCCAAGGAAAGAGCCAAGGAACTGGCTTCCATTCAGGCGGTGGACTCCATGGTTCGTGAACTGCTGGATGCTGATACCTACAACAAAAATTATGAGGAAATTGATCGGTATATGTCCCAGAACGTCAATAATTACATTGATGATGTTGAGGTCGTGGGTGAAAAGAAAATCTTCAATGACAAATATTATGGAATTGCCGCGGCCTTCAAGGTCAACCGTCAGAAAGTACTGGTTGCGCTACAAAAAGAGCTGAAGCTGATCAACACCAGCGCCAACAGCCTGATCACTGTGATTACCAGCAAAAAAGGCATTGATCTGTCAGCCGCGGGATTCAGGTTTGAAGACATGGAATCTGCTTTGATGAACCAGATTCAGACCGATTTGAATCAGCGTGGACTCCGAGCCATGGATTTCCGTAATGCCATCACTTCCATGCAGACCGATGAAACCAAAAAAGCCGCGTTTTCCAAAATTTCCAAAGATCAGTTCATGGCCACTATCGCTGGCAGTTCCGCCGGTAATGCGTCACTGGACCAACAAGTCAAGGGTGCTGAAGAGTTTTACAGCACAGGATTATCCCTGATCAAACAACTGGCAAAAGTTGTGATTGAAGTGAATATCTTCGCGGTGAATGGAAACATTCAGGGCGATATTGCGTTGTCCATGAATGTGACAGCCAAGAATATTGCCACTGGAACCGGCGGCGCGTTTGCCAACACTGTGGTGAATGTCGCGCGACGCGGCGGTCCGAATGTGATCGCTTCAGCCATGATCACAGGACTTGTCAAGGATTCCTATGAGGAAATGACCAAAGAATTTATTCCTCAGGTGGTTAAGGAAATGTCCACTGTTTCTGTTGGTGGCGACAAACTGATTGCGTATGATATTGTCCTTAAAGGCTTTGATGAAGAAGGTTCAAAACTGCGCAGACGGATTTCCGGAATGGAAAATGAGACATTCCGTTTTATCACCCTGGACAACACTGTTCCTACTATCTTAACCCTCAAAGTTCGTTACTCAGGAAAAGCACTTAAATTGTCAGACATGATTCTGGGTGCGATTGAAGAAGCCAATGTACCTGTAAAAGAACCTATATTTGCGCCTGAATTGACAGATATCGTGTTTGTTCGCGATACTTCTAAAAAATAATAACCATGCCGGGGTAACCCGGCTTTCCGATCTTCTCAGTTTGTAAAGGAATATATGTTACGAAAATTATCTTTATTGTGCGGAATCGCTTTGGTGATGGCCCTGGCCGCATGTTCCAGCCTGGATAAGGCAGAACAATTGTATCAGCAGGGAGAAAAAGACAAAGCCACAGATATAGCGATTGGTTTTCTGGACAGCAGTGATAAAGGTGAGCGAACCCGTGCTGCGGATTTGTTGGGAAAAATTGGAGGTGATAAAGCCGGTAAGGCTCTGACCGAAAAAATAGATGACCCTGATCCGGAAGTACAGGCAACCATCATTGTGAATGTTGGAAAAACCGGCTATACCCCGGCTTCGGCAAAGCTGGTTAAAATGGTTCCTGATGCCCGCGGAGAAATTTTTGAAGCAGTGGGTAAAGCCATTCGGCAACTGGGTGATCCGGCAATCAGTCTGCTGGTGGAAGATTTCCATGCGCCCAGCAAAAAGGCCTCTCAGGATCAGATCAAAAAAATGCTGGTTTATATTGGGCCAGACGTGACAGAATCCATTGCCCGATCCATGAAGAACAAATCCTATTTTGAGAATAAAGCTAATTTTGATATCCTGATCGAGATCCGGAATCCAGCAGTTGCCTCAATGATGCTTCCCTATATTGAAGATGATGAAGTGGCGCATCTGGTGGTGGAAGGTCTGACAAAACTGGGTAGCATGGCCGTGGACCCGGTGATGGAAAAATTGCGAATAGTGTCTCAAGCTTCAGGGAATGCCGCTCTGAAAGAACGACTTGTGAAAGTTTTGGGGCAAATCAAGGATCCTCGTGCAACCACGATCCTTGAACCCATGAGTCAGGATGAAAGTGATCTCGTTCGCCAGGCTGTCGATCGTGCACTTTACCAGATTCGGGGATTCTGAGTGATCGTCCGGAAGTCCTGCGGGTTCTTCCGGATTTATGCTTTCTTAAAGACCTCCGTCAGCCTTCATTTCTTGTCCATACCGAATCATCCTTTCTAAAAAAGGTGTTTATGAAATCGTTATTCCGTTGTTTATTTTTGGCGGGAATCCTGTTGTTGGGCTGGTCCTTTTCCGCAATGGCGCTGTTTCCTCAACAGGGATTTGGAACGTTGCAGGTCAAGAATCCTGGTGTCAAAGTCATTCGGGACGGCAAAGAGCAGATGGTTGGTTCCCTGGGACTGGCACTGATGAAAAAAGATGTCATCCAGACCGATGACAAAGGCAAAGCACAGATAGCACTGAACACTGGTGATGCCATCTTTGTGGGTCCAGTCACTCGCTTGATTGTGGATGAATCTCTCACAAATCAGGGATCATCAAGCGGTGTTCGTCATATCGTTTTATCCGTGTGGGGCAAAATCAGATCGCAGGTCAAACCGGATCCTAAAAAGAAATTCGAAATATTAACGACAACGGCCACAATCGGCATCAAAGGAACAGACTTTATTGTTGAAAACGTGGATGATGTGACCACAGTCGGCACGCTCAACGGGCTGGTTATGCTGTCTTCCCAGAAAAATCAGAATTCTGTGGATATTCCACCTGGAAAAATGTCATCGGTTTCTCCGCTCGGGGAGGTGATGCCGCTGACAGAGTTTGCGGGACGGTTGATGCAGGACATGGAATTTGCCGGAGCAAAAATGAAAGAAGAAGAATCCTCCGGAGCAAAAATCCGGTTGTGATTTTAAGGAAACGCACAGCTCAAATCTTGTCAGATTTAATTATGGAGAAAGGTATGTTACGTCAAAAGTTATTGGCTTCACTGCTGTTGGGCATTTCATTCTGGATGCTGGCTGGTTGTGAAACTCCGTTGTCCCAGTTTGAAGTGCAACGTCCCGCACGGGTCAGTGTGCCCCGTCAGGTGACCAAAGTGTTCATCAAACGCGCCCAAATCAAGGATATCAACGATGAATTGAAACTCAAGGAACAGGTACTACAGCATCTGGCGGCCCAGCTCAATAGTTTTGGCCGGTTTGAGGTTCAGGTTGTCGATGATATTGATGAAAGTAAAATTGACCGCGAAAAAGAAACGATCGGTATCATTCAGGGGGAAATCATCAGCGGAGGTGAGGTCGATCGAGGCCAGTTCACAGAAACCGCCATGTGCAAGGGCGGAATCGCCGGTCGGTTGATCGCCGCGGGTTCCGCCGCCGCTACAGATGCGGCGATCACCCTCGACAGCCATGCGTTTGTCTGTAAAACAGGAGGAATCAAAACGGCGTTGGTGGAAGGCGCGACCACACAGTTGCTCGCAATGGCCATGAAAACAACCAAACCACCCGAGGATGAGGTGGTTCGAGCTTACAACTACAAGAACATTTCTTTGTTTGCCCAGGCTTCCTTCAGTTTTTCCATCATCGGACAAACCAGGGAGACACTGGCAATCAGGGCGGATGCCGCCAGTTTCGGACGTCATGCCATTGATAAAAACAGTTATCGTAATGTGACAGAAGGACGTCCGCATCCACTGGTTCGGGCATCCATTCAAGTGTTCAAATTACCCACATTTCCAATCACGATCCGTCCTGCGGGTGTGGTGATAGACAGCATTCCCAAAGATGACTATTATGCCAATCCTCAATTGCCTGTGCCTTCTGTCAGAGATATTGATCCACAGGAAAAACAGGAAGTGATCAAACAACTGGTGGCAGAATCAGTCCAACCTTTTATTCAAACCATTTCGCCTTATCGCATTAAAATTCAAACGGAAATCGCATCCGGTGGTAAAGCCGAAGTTCAGGAACTCCTGAAGAAAGGGCAATGGAAAACGGCACGGGAACGTATTGAAACATTGTCTCAAAATGATCGGACACCACCAGACTGGTATAATCTGGGTCTCGCTTATGAAGGCAATGCTATTGTGGTGGAAGATTATGAAGACGCACGCCGTTTTTATATTGAAGCGCTCAATCGTGATCCCGGCAACAAACTGTATGCCATGAGTATTGGCCGCATGGCGCAACGACTTTCGGAAGCAAGAAAACTCAGACAACAGACTCAGTGAACAGTTTAAGTCCGTTTGTTTAAAACAATAAACATACCGAAGCCCTGGATTGGGACGTCGACTTTAATTCAAAAAAGGAAGTTTATGAAAACACTGCGCGGAAAACAACACAGAGCCCTACTTATTTCAGGGTTAGTGCTCCTCATGATCCTGGCGGGTTGTGCCAAGGCAAAGCTCAGGGTGCTGACACCCGCTGAAATCAACACAGTCAATATCCAAACAGTCGCTGTGGGTAGTTTTCAGATTGGCGGTATTCGTGAAAAATTCAAATCCGAAAGAAATGGCGGATGGATCACGCATGAAATTGCACTGACAGCCGCTGAAAAACAGGCCATCAGTCGGGCTGTGAGATCCAGAGTCATCAATCTGTTGACCACAACACCGTATTTCAAAGTCAGTTTTTCCGATGAATTCGCCTCAATGGAAAATGACACAGCCTTGCAACAACTTGTTTCCACTAAAGGTTATAAAACCCAGGATATTGACGCTGTGATCAACGGTAAAATCTGGCTCGATATCGAACGAACCGATGGAGCAGACATCAACAAGGTTGAGCTGTCCTATATTGAGCCTTCACAAGATCCTGAACGCCAGATGGATCTGGGGGTGGAACAATTGATCTGGTGGCCGTATAAATCGGAACGGGGAACTCTGGCTCTTGAAATCAAACTCACCCGCTTGAATCCGACAGAAGTCGTGGCTGTTACTTTTGATACCCGAAGTTACGCACACCGGATTGGTGGTATTCCCGCAGGCTTACTGGACCAGGCTTCAGGTGCGCTTTCCATGATGGGTGGTGCGGCGTCAGCGGATGCCGACAAAACAAAAAAGATTGAATCCGCGGATGAGGTTCTGCCTTCGTTTGACCAGATGGTTGCGGACCTTTCGATGTCTATTGCCGCCGCTTTTGTGAAAAAAATCGCTGTCACCGAAAAAGTCGTCAGCTATCCCATTGCGACAGGAGGCGATGCCAACACAAAGGTGCTGATTGAAGCAGGGGCTTATGATCTGGCCATTGAAAAATTACAAAATATTACCGCGACTGAACCTCTGGGTGATGATCTTTATAATCTGGGGTTATGTTTTGAAGCCAAGGGTGATTTTGGACTCGCCCTCAATTTTTATAGAGATGCCTTCAAACAGGATTCCACAAATCTGCTTTACGCACAGGGAATTGGACGGCTTGAGCGGCTTCAGCGAGAATATCCGGCGTTAAGAAAACAGCTTCGTTAATTTTTTCACATCATTGAGGTACCCATGAATCACAATCGATTTATTGTATATTTTTTTCTGCTGTTGATCGTCGGACTTTCCGCTTGCGCGCCTCAGGTGACGTATCAGGTGAAGCGTCCTCCGGCATATCCTGTAGAAAACATTGAATTTGTGGCAGTCGACTCTTTTGCCGCGCAAGATGGCCAGATTGCTCTGCCCAAACCCGTCAAAAATGTGAATGACAAGGATCTGCTCAAACCTGTGATCAATGAATTTGTGTCTGACACGGCTCAGGCGGGAATGGCTGGCGATTTGGCACGAGCCAATCTGGTTTCTGGATTATCGACTTATTCGCCTTACAGGATCATCAATACAACGGGTGAGCAGAACGCGTTCACGGGCGTTTTACCTGATGCGTCAAAAACAGCCTTGATCCGTGCGAAAGTAAAATATTCTGAGACCATTTTTGAAAGAAATGAAAAATTGAAATATGTATTGGTGATCCATAACCGGAAGGATCTGGCCTCACAACTGATGTCCATTGGCTTGGCAGCCGGTGCTCATGCGGCCGGTGCCGGTTTTGAGGAACCAACGCCTTATGTGGAAATTGTCGGTGCTATGGAAGTTGAATTTGAACTGTTGCGTCAAAGCGATCTTACCCCCTTGTTGCCCAATCAAACGCTCAGGGCCTATTACGTCAGAAAGTGGGGTGGGGAGAGCGGAACATCGCATGTTCCTGAAACACTGAGAAACACCATTGTGCAAGAATACCAGGGGGATGAGGCCGCCTTGAGCAGTTTGCTGTCTGACGTGGATAAAGCCCGTCTGGCACTGGATGATCCGGATGAATATCTAGCCAAAGGTTATGGCTTAAAAAGAAATTTTAATGTACCGCTCACACCACTTGATGTCAAAGTCAGGCTGGCTCGTCAGGTGACTCAAAAATATCTGAAAATGATCAGTTCTTATGAGGAACCCGCCAATCTGACTGTGATGGGTGGTGATGATGTTGCCGCAACCCTGATTAAAGGCAACGCTTATGAAGAGGCCATTGTCCGGTTGCAGGGATTGCCCGGTCAAACTTTTGAAAATACCTATAATCTGGCTCTGGCTTATGAAGCGTCAGGACAATTCAGTCTTGCCCGCCAGACTTATGAAGACGCCTTGCGCATGAATCCGGGAGATGCTTCTGTCAAGGAAGCTATGAATCGTCTGAAAAACTCTGTTACACGATAAATTACGATGGCTGCAAATATTCTTGTTACTGGCGCGACAGGGTTCATTGGTTCTCATCTGGTGCGACAACTGGTAGCTACAGGCCAGTCTGTGCGGGTGCTGGTTCGTAATCCTGAAAAACTCAAGGATGTGGAACTGGAACCATCTCCTTTGCTGGAAATCGCCAAGGGGGATCTGCTGGATCCGGAATCTATTGAACAGGCCCTGAAGGGGATCAGCAGGGTTTACCATATCGCAGGTTACATTTCGACCCGCAAACAGGATGTCGCTCAGGTTTATAAACTGAATGTGGATATCACCCGAAATCTGTTTTCAGTCTGTGCCCGGCATAAACTCGAAAAAATTGTTTATCTGGCAAGTATTTTTGCGCTTGGTGGAAATTCAATCATGCCAGTGGATGAAACCACGGAATACAACCTCGGACATTTCCCGATTGGATATTTCAAAGCCAAACGGGAAGCGGAGCTATACGCTTGGAGCTGTGTCAGCGAGGGCCTTCCGCTCACCTTTGTCTATCCGGGATTTTGTTATGGCCCCGGCGATGTTTATAACTCAAGTTCAGAAGCTTTATTGATGTTTCTGCACCGCCGGTTGCCGGTTTATCTGACAGGTGGCGCCAATGCCATGGATGTGCGGGATGCCGCACAGGGATTGATTCTGGGAATGGAAAAAGGACGAATTGGCGAAAAATATCTGGTTGGAGGAAGAAACATTTCCAACAGTGATCTGTTTGATCTGTTTTCTCAAATCACCCGTATTCCCGGACCCAAACTGGCAGTTCCCCGATTTGCCGGGCAGTGGGCCGGTAAACTGGCTGAAAAATTGATGAAGAATCCGCTGGTTGATTTTGAAGGCGCGACCGTCATGGGGCACTACTGGTATTATGATTCCTCCAAAGCCCGCAAAGAACTTGGGTTCACCTCCCGTGATCTGCGTGAATCCATCACAGATGCCATCCACTGGTTCTGCTCCTGCAAAATGGCTCCCTGGCCACCCGGTTGGAAACGAAGCTGATCACGAACCGTCGCTATAACACAACTCAGTTTTATTCCCTTCAATCATACGCTTTGTGGAACTGGCGGGGCCTGTAATCCCCGCCTACCATCCGGTTGACGCTCAAAATCAGAAGAAGTAAGGCGAAAACCGGAAAAGAATATACCGGAACGGTAGCCCCGGGTTACGTCCCGGGGAAGGCGACAAACCGTGGAATTGCATCGGGACGTAACCCAATGCTACCGTCTCGAAATAATATGTTACAGCAACAATTCTGGTATGTTTATTTCCGGCGATCGCCTAGCCCTAGTCAAACAGGGCCATTAAGGGGCAGGAATCAATGAGAGTGATGTTTGGCATGGATTTTTTCCCGGATTATTTTTTTGCTTTGCCCGGAAAGATGACCTTGGCCGCTTCCGTATTTACCAAAAAATTCTTTGCCGATTTCCCATGAAATAGTCGGGACCCGTTTGGTGACATGCTGCAGGGAAATCACAACGTTGGAGGATGTCATGGGGTTTCTTGAAACAGGGTTAAGGATATGGTCGAAAAACGAATTAATCCAGAAGTTGGGAGAAAACTTTGCTGAATTCATGCAATGTCACAGGCTTGTGCAGTAACCCGCGAAATCCAATGGCCAGCAGTTCCTGTTCCGACAGTGTTTCCAGATAGCCGGTCATAATGACAATGGGCAGATCGGGATGTTTGGGAATCAAGGTTTTGGCCAGATCAAGTCCGCTCATGTGAGGCATCGCATAATCCAGAAGCAACAGATCCACCCGCGATTCAGGTTGCTTCAAATAATCAATCACAGACTGACTATCACTGAAGAGTGTCACCTGATAACCCAGGCGCTCCAGAGCCAGTCGATACCATTGCCGGAGTTGGGGTTCATCATCAAGGATCACCAGGTGTTCGTGTCCTGAACGTATAAACGTTGCCTCTGCGTTTTGTCCTGTCACGGACTCAACCACAGGAAAAAACAAATCAAAGGTTGTGCCCTGGTCCGGGATACTACGCACCTGAATGGCTCCCTGATGTTTTTTTACAATGCCATAAACCACGGAAAGTCCCAGTCCTGTTCCTTTCCCGACGGGTTTTGTTGTAAAAAAAGGTTCAAAGATTCTTTCTTGAATATGGGCAGGCATTCCACATCCTGTATCACGGATGGTTAGTTGCAGATAATCGCCTGCGGTTAAGTTGAGGAGCCTGGCCTCATGGGCCGTCAGATGACTTTTGAGCAAACTCACGGTCACGACACCTTCCCTGCCTTCCAGTGCATGGAACGCATTGGTGCATAAATTCATCAGGATTTGATAAATCTGGGTAGGGTCGGCCAGAATCATGGGCAGATTCGCGTCAATCTGACGTTCAACCCGGATCATTGGGGGCAAGGTTGATTTTAACATTTCGAGAGCTTCCTTCACAATCGCGTGAATATGGACAGGATGAAAGCTCTGCTCAGACACACGACTAAAAGTCAGGATCTGCTTGATCAACCGGGCGCCTCTTAAGCCTGCCTGCATGAGGATATCACAATAAGCCATGCTACGATTTTCTGTGGGCAATTCTTCCTGCAGAAGTTGAGTATAGCCCAGAATGATGTTTAAAATATTGTTAAAATCATGAGCGATCCCACCGGCCAGTGTGCCAATGGCTTCCATTTTCTGGGCATGACGCAACTGGGTTTCCAGCAGTTCCTTGTCATCCACCAGTTGATTGTGAAAGTTGAGTTCCTGCCGCAATTGTTCATGGGTCTGTTTCAGTGACTGATTCTGTTGGACAATATGTTTTCCGAGCAATTCAGACTGATGCCTCAACAATTTTTTCTGCTGATCCATTTCGACAAAAACAGAAACCTTGGCTTTCAAAATCTCAGGAGGCAGAGGTTTGATCAGATAATCCACCGCGCCCAATTCATAGCCCTTGAACACATGGACCATTTCATGATTGCTGGCAGTCACGAAGATGAGCGGGATATGGCGGGTTCGTTTGATGGAACGCAAAATTTCCGCGGCTTCAATGCCATCCATGTCCGGCATCTGGACATCCATCAGAATCAGCGCGATGTCATGCTTGACGCTCAGTTTCAACGCTTCATCACCCGACTGAGCCTTGAGGATCTGAAGATTGAGACCTGCGAGTATGTCCTCGAACGCCAGCAGATTTTTGGGATTATCATCAACAATAAGAATGGTAGAAGGTGTCAAAATGTTCCTTAAAATTATGAAAGTTTACGATAAACACGTTCTTCTTCAGCAACGCATTCAAAATTATTTTCATAGTCTGAAAAACGAAGGGTTTCCCTGGTTCCCAGTCCGAGAAAACCACGGTCACACAAACTTCTGTGAAACAGGCCCAACGCGCGGTTTTGCAAATCATCATCGAAATAAATCATCACATTGCGGCATAAAATCAAATGCATTTCGTTGAACACTTCATCGGTTGCCAAATGGTGCATGGCAAACACGATGTTGGTTTTTAAGGAGGAATCCATGGCCATTCCGGTTTTTTCCGCATGATAATAATCGGAAAAAGCACCTGTTCCTCCGGCTTGATGGTAGTTTTCGGTATATTTTCTGATTCGTTTGGCGGCGTAATGTCCTTCTCTCGCTTTTTGTATCAGAGCGGAATTCATGTCGGTCGCATAAATTTTTGCCCGCTCATAAAGACCTTCCTCTTTGAGTAAGATTGCCATGGAATAGGCTTCCTCACCGGTCGCGCAACCTGCAATCCAGATGCGGATGAACGGATAGGTGCTCAAAAAAGGCAGGATTTCCTTCCTCAACACCTGAAAAAATTCAGGATCACGAAACATTTCCGTGACATCAATGGACAGATCCCTGAGGATCGTTTTGAAACAGGATTCATCCTCCAGCACAGGATGCACCAGCTCCGCGATATGGGATAACTTCATGATGGCCAGGCGGTGTGCGATACGCCGATGCAGAGAACTGCGCGCGTATTTTCTGAAGTCGTAGCCATACCGGCGAAAGATCGCTTCGAGCAATAAATCGAGTTCAATTTCCCGAATTTCTTTTTCCATTATTGCAACCAAACCCTGAGCAAGGAGATGAGTTTATTGAAATCAACCGGTTTGGTCATGTAATCATTCGCACCAGCGTCAATACATTTTTTACGATCTTCTTTCATCGCTTTGGCTGTAAGCGCGATGATGGGCAGATTCGTGAAACGCTCCTCCTGACGAATTTTTTTAATGGTTTCATACCCGTCAATACCAGGCAACATGATATCCATCAGCACCAGATCTATCCGTGGATTTCCATGGAGCATCTGCAACGCTTTATGTCCATCAAAGGCCTGCAATACTTCCAGGCCGTTTTCTTCCAGACGACTGCTCATCGCAAACGAGTTACGCGGGTCATCATCCACCAGCAGAACTTTTTTTAAATTCAGGTCTTCATTGGAGGAATAAAATTTCCGGATCATATTCTGCTGTGGTCCGGGCAGACTCGCTTCAGCCTGATGCAGAAACAGGGTGAGTTCCGCCAGCAATCTTTCCAGGGATTTTGTCCCTTTGATAATAATTTGCCGTGCATACTGACGCAGGCGGATTTCGTCATCCTGTGAGATCATTTCACCCGTATAAACAATGACAGGAGGCAACGCCCGTTCTGACTGTTGCTGAATCAGTTCCAGAAATTCCAGTCCGCTCATATCCTTGAGTTGAATGTCCATGATGATGCAGTCGAACCGTTGCTGTTTAAGCAATTCCAGGGCCTTGTTGCCTGTCGTAGCCACAAAGGCATCCGCCTCGGTAAAGCTCGCAAGTTCCATCATGGCATCTCTCAGTTCCTGTTTATCTTCAGCAATCAACACCTTTTTCTGCTTCGGAATCCTTGAGTTTTCAAGGCTTTGGAACAACTCATGGAACTTGTCCGGAGTGACAGGTTTTTTGACAAAACCGATGGCTCCC
This sequence comes from SAR324 cluster bacterium, assembly GCA_015232315.1. Taxonomy (NCBI): domain Bacteria; class Deltaproteobacteria; species SAR324 cluster bacterium. Next base: position 25,895 of record JADFZZ010000001.1, read on the forward strand.
ATTTGCATTCCTTTCATCCCCTGATCTTCTGAGGAAATAAAATGCACGGGGATGTGACGTGTCTCCGGTGAACGTGTGAGTTCATCCATCACATTCCAGCCGTCCATTTGAGGCAGTTCCACATCCAGAATGATGGCATGCGGCAGATACTGACGAGCTATTTTGATCCCCTGGCGGCCATCTCCGGCATGAATGAGTTTGATATTCCGTTCATGCGCGATCTCAAGCGCGGAAAGGGCAAAGCGGACATCATCCTCGATCAGTAAAAACACCTGACTGTCCGGAAAAAGCTGGTCCCGATCATCCTGAAAGGACATTGAAGCCGGATGATTTTCTTTTTCCGGAATTGCGGGTTTTGTGGCAGGAGGTTCTGATGTTGCCGGTTGTTCTGATACCTTCGCCGCCAACAACTGTTGTTTGACAGAATTGTCAGGGACAGGAGTCGGCAGACTCGTTGAAACAGGAAGCGAATGCGGGATATACAAGGTAAAGGTGCTTCCCTTGCCCTGCTCACTTTCCAGTTCGATCCTTCCTCCCAGCATATCTGCCAGTTTTTGGCAAATATACAGTCCCAGACCTGTGCCACCGTATTTTCGGTTGGTAGCCCCGTTTTCCTGTTGAAACGCTTCAAATACAAGCTCTTGCTTGTTTTGGGCAATGCCGATCCCTGTGTCAATCACCGCAAAGGCCAGGTATTCATTATCAGGAAATGTGGGTTGATACAGATGAACAGTGATCGAACCATGCTGTGTGAACTTGAGGGCATTCGATATGAAATTTTTAAGAATCTGCTCGAGTTTTGTATGATCCGTTTGAAGCGTCCGGAGTGCCTCCTGTTCCGCGTGTATCTGAAAAAGCAGTCCTTTTTTGGCAATGGCAGGTTGAAAGACGCGCTGGATATATGCCAGAACAGATTCCATTCGGACGTCTTCCATATGCAATGTCATCTTGCCGGCTTCAATTTTTGACAAATCCAGAATGTCATTGATGAGTGTCAGCAAATCCATCCCGCTTTCATGAATCATGTGCGCAAACTGCACCTGTTTTTCATTCAGATTGCCTTCTTTATTCCGCGAAAGACTGTCTGCCAGCAACAACAGGCTATTGAGCGGTGTGCGCAATTCATGGGACATGTTCGCCAGAAATTCAGATTTGTAACGGTTGCTGATTTCAAGGGCGGTGGCTTTTTCCTCCAGCGTTTGTTGGGTTTCTTCCAACACCCGGTTTTTCTGTTCAATCATTTTATGCTGTTGTTCCATTTCATGAGATCGTTCTTCCAGTTCCTGATTGGTTACCCTGAGTTCTTCCTGCTGTTGCTGTAGTTCTTTTTCTGACTTTTTGAGAGCATCCGTCTGATTCATCAACTCTTCATTGACTTGTGACAATTCTTCCTGTTGCCTTTGTAATTCCTCTGTTTGTCGTTGAGAAGTTTCCAGCAGTTCCTTCATTTTCATGCGTGATTGCGCCGAATGGAGCGCAATCGCTATGTTTTCCTGCGTCTGATTCATGAATTCAAGATGCTGTGGTGTGAATTCATGCAAGGAACCCAGTTCAATCACACCTTCCAATTTTTTTTCCAGCAGAATAGGCACAATCAGCAGGCTTCCCGGAGTCACTGCGCCGGTGCCAGAGGAAACAGGCCGGTAATCCGCCGGCACATCCTTGATCAACAGAGTGGTTTTCTGGAGAGCCGCTTGTCCAAGCAACGTTTGACCGGGCAAAAGTCGTTCAGGATAGGGCTGTTGTACCGGTTGCGCATAATGGGATTTGAGGACCAGAGTTTGATCTTTGTCCAATATATAAAATGCCCCTGTCTGGGCATTCAGATAAGCCGTTAGAAAATTCAGGATGTTCTGGCTCAGTGTTTTCAGAGAAAGCTCTCCACGCATCACATCACTCAGTTTGCCATAACCTTCGCGAAACCAGTTTTGCCGTTGCGTCTCATGATGATATTGGCGCAAGGTCCGGGTCATGGTCATCAGGGCCAGGCCCAATTGATCATGCTCAGAGCGGGGTGTGAGTTCCACCGAATAGTTGCCTGACGCAATGGTCTGTGCCTGCTGAACCACCGCGACAAGACTGGCACGCATGGCATTGACCGCTTCGCCCATGGTGTCGGTATCGCTTCTCAACGCAATGGAACGTGAAAGATCTCCCTGAGCGATGGAAGAAGAAACTTCAGTGATTTGCCGGAAAGAGCCCACCACCTGTTGAAAACTGTGATACACGGTCCCGATTTCATTGTTTGGAACCTCATACGCTTCATCCGTCAACTCGCCTTTCGCGACCCGTTGTGCCCAGTTCGAGACATGAATCAATGGACGAGTGATCCAACGGGAAACCAGCCAGGTCAGGAGAAAGACACCTGTTAACGCAAAAAGCAGGATAAGCAACAGTGTGTTTCGTAACTGAGCAAGATCAGCAAAGGCCTCAGTCTGATCAATTTCAGCGATCAAATCCCAATGGACACCCAGGCTGAAAATTTCATCCGAATGCCGGAGGACTCCAATCACTGGAACACCGCGATAATCGTCATAGAGTCTTGTTTCAAACTGAAAATTTTCATGTTTCTCTTGCGACAGCCAATTCTTCCGTTTTATGTTGAGCAATGCGGAATTTACAGGCTGTCTAAGAACGGTTGGTTCGGTAGAAAGATGTGAATTGGAACGCATCAGTTGATCACCACCCACCAGATAGGCTTCACGGTGCGGCGCATGCTCATTATGCAGAATCTCATGGATACGCTCTTGAGGGAACCGAATGGCAAGCAAACCGGAAACTGTATCATTCTCCATGATTGGCGCAATCAGAAAACCGACCACTTTATCCTGTGCCGCGGGGTAAAATTCCAGGTCTGAAAGGCGGATTTGTCTGGTCAGCAGAACTTGCTGAATCGTCTGGCTGAAGTTGGTATTCTGATATGCTGTCTGAAACAGGTTGATGCCGAGATCAGCATCTTTCGCAACAGTAAATAAAATGTTTCCCCGGGCATCAAGCATCAAAATATCACTGATCTGATAAACGTCCTTGAAGCGTCTTAAGTCCTGACCATATTGATCAGACAAGGTCTTCCATGTCACACTTTGAACCCAGTCTTTCAAGGAAGATTGCGAATCGCTCCAGCTTGTTTTCAGAAGGCGGAAAAATTTCAAATTGTCAGTATGTTGTGATTCATAGTGAAGATCCTTGACACGCTGACGGAAAAACCGGTCAAGAGCTTCGACTTTGAGTTGTGCCTCCAGTTCCAGATTTTGGTGTGTGGTTTCGGTAATGTCACGGCGAGCCTGATAATAATTGAGTCCACTCAAGAGAAATAATGGTATGGTCGCAATGAACAGAAACCAGAAAAACAGGGTTCGCCTCAACGAAGCTGAACCTTTGCGGAAATTTAGGAAATTCTGTTTTTCCGGATCATTTTTTTTTGAAGAGGGATCATGGTCTGGCATAATAATTTTTTCATGGCGATTGAAAGTCACGGTTTTTTACCGAGTTCATGACACAAAGAACTGACATTGGGAAGACAGAAATATCAAGATTCATCTTTATTTAAGCCGACTCAGATCCCTACTGGATATCCTGTTCCGCTTGGTGTAGAATCGTTGACATTGAGGTTTCATCACAATAAACACGAATTATCACCATCAACCCCTGTGTGTGCCATGCTGAATCTATTCTCAAAATCAAACAAGTACCTGATCAGAAGTTTATTAACATTAATCTGGTTCCTGACGTCTCGTCAGGAACCGTTTCATAAGGCACCTCCGGTACCCTTCCAAGCCTCGTTGGCAAGCCACCGGAGGTGGGCTAAGGAGGGTTCCCCACCAGAGGTAGGAAACCAGAAAAAATGGTTAAAGATTGATGGACGGGCGCTTAACAGAACATTATTTCGAAAGACCGGCATGATTGGACTTCTGTTTTTCAGTCTGCTGGTCGGTTTTATTTCCGAAATTTCCGGGCAAGAGGCTGATCTGTTCGCGGACGATGACCAGCTCAACGCTCCCACTGCCGCAACCGTGTTGCCGGATTCAGTCAACATGATCTGGTCGGGGCTGTTTGACATGCGGGCTGTCTCTACCGGAAAAGCAATACCATGGCAGAAGGGAGGAACCAATCTGACACGCTATGGTGGCATTGACACCGATCATGATGGCACTGGCGACCGAGGTTCACTGGAATTTCAGGTGTCACAAGCCTCTCTGGTTGCCGAAGTTCTGGTTTCCGGCAAGGTTGGCGCCCACCTTCAGTTCAACTATGATGATCCTTATGATGGCTCTCAGTCCAATGGCCGGTTGGGTGTTGCGGAAGGGTATCTGCTCTATGAACGGAATCCGGGGGAACATCAACAACTCAAGGTCCGCATGGGCCGTTTGTTCCCGCCCATCTCACTGGAGCACCCCGGAACGGCCTGGAGTACCCGTTACAGCATCACCCCCTCAGCGTTGAACACATGGGTTGGTGAAGAGTTGAAACCTGCCGCTGTTGAAATGGCCTGGCGTTATGACTATGCGCCCTATTCGCATCTGGATATCACTCTTGCACCATTTTCCGGAAATGATCCCGCAGGTGAAATCCTTTCCTGGAGAGGCTGGGCACTGCACGATTATCAATCCACTGTCGGGGGGCGTCTTAAATTTTACAGCGAAACTCCTGCGACGATCTCTCCTCAAAATCAGTGGGGAGAACCCTTCAAGGAAATGGATGGCCGACTGGGAGTTTATGGAAAAATAGGCTGGACCCCTTCAGCGCAATGGCATTTCAACAGTTTTTATTTCAATTCGCTCAGTGATCCCAAGATCAAGGACACTAAAAATGAATATTCCTGGCAAACCGAATTCACCGTTGTTTCATTTCAGCTTCAACCCGTTTTGTCGCTGACTCTGCTGGGACAGGCGGCCTCTGGAAACACCTTCATGGGGAATCCTGAAAATCCCGGGGTGGATAATGATTTCAACACCTGGTATCTGATGGCCAGTTATGACTATGAGGCGCATCGAATCACGTTGCGTCATGATTCTTTTGCCGTCAAGGATCTCGATTCATACCCTTACGATGACAACAATTCTGAAGGAACAGCCAATACCGTGGCATATTTTTTCAGAGCTGGAGAGTTCTATCAGGTGGGGTTGGAATATCTGAATATCCAGAGTGAACGGTATTTGAGTCCGGATCTTACACAGGACCCGGAGGACACCCTGTATCAATTGATGCTCAGGATGGTGTTTTAATGTAGGGGCGACCGGCCGGTCGCCCCCCTGTTTATTTTTGCGACATCACCTGAACGCCCTGCCATGACGGTTCTGGTGGATGGCTCAGATAATTCTGACATTGCTCAACAAATCGATGTGAAGGTCCATCCTGAGGCGCACGTTTCAGACAATTCTTAAAACAATCAAGGGCGGCCTTGAACTGTTGTGTCCGGTATAGCTGAAGTCCTTCCTGAAACATCGCTAGCAGTTCTTTTTGCTCAGATTGGACGTCTTGTGTCATCCCCAGTAACTCATAAATTCTGAGCACATTGCTTTTTCCTTTGAGCACGGTCAAATCGAGTTCACGTACCAGAAATTCATCGATCGGCAGTGCTTTGAAAATATTCTCTGAAATGATGATTTGTGTTCCATAATATTTATTCAGCGATTCCAGACGGGCGGCAATGTTCACCGCGTCCCCGATCACGGTGTAATCCATACGGGATTCCGAGCCTACATTCCCCACAATCACTTCGCCGCTATGAATCCCAATCCTGGTGCTGAAGCCGGCTAAATGATCCGCCTGCTGGACAGGGAGCGGATCATGCCGTGCCTGTTGATTCAAGGCTGTAATGCAGGCGTTTCTCGCCTGATTCGGCACAACAAGCGGTGCTCCCCAGAAAGCCATGATGGCGTCGCCGATATATTTGTCAACAATACCGCCTTCCTTTTCGATCAGATTGGTCATGTGGGTCAGGTAGTTGTTCAGAAACAGAATCAACTGCTCAGGCGTCAGTTTTTCACTGATAGAAGTGAAATCGACAATATCCGAAAAATAAATCGTCACATCTTTTTTTTCACCACCCAGCGTGACATTGGATTTTAACAATTCATCCACCACAGACGATGAAACATATTTTTTGAAGGTGCGTTTGATGTGTTCTTTTTCTTTCAATCCCTGAACCATGGCATTGAATGTTTGCGCCAAATGCCCCAGTTCATCCTGTGATTCTACCACCAGATGCACGTCCAGATTGCCGTTTTTGACAGAGTCTGCGCCCTCTGAAAGAACTTTCACTGAACGGGTAACGCCCCGACTGATCAACAATGAGAAAAAAACACCTGTCAACACCGCCAGCACCCCGATCACATTCAAGAGATCTGACAACCGGGTAAAAAACCGCATTTCTTCTGTTTTTGAACGAAAAATCAGGATACTGCCAATCTTCTCCCGCATGCCATCTGTCACATGCGTGGCCAACACCAGAAAATCTTCATCCTGATGTTTAAATGCGTAGATCGCATCTTCCTGTTCCGGGTCCATACGGGAGGCAAGCTGTTCAAGAGCCTGGTCATAAGCCATGTTTGAACTGCCATACAGTTTTCCTGCCTGAAACACCGCGATTTCGGAGAGCGTGATTTTTTTGATCTGATTCAGGCTTTCAGTCAGATCCAGGCCAATAATCAACACCCCTGTGACATCATCGCCAAAGACCACCGGCTTCAAAAAAACTTCCACCAGTTTATATTCCTGAGCCGGTGTTCCCTCCGGCAAATATTGATAAACCGGGGAATCTTTGCCCCACCAGGTGAACAACTCATAGCCATGCAGTGCTGACTGCATCACCGGTAACGGGCTGAGATCTTTTTCAAGCAGATTTTTTGCGCCTTTCTGGTACAAAACTTTTCCTGCCCCATTGGTGATGATGAACACCGAACTTTGCTGAAACAACGCGATTTCCCGCACGATGTCTTCCATTTTTTGCGATATTTCTTCAGGGGTTTCCGAAAGCTGGACATCACCAAACAGATCATCGTCATTGTGGTTATATTCCGACAGACTGGCGCGTAATTGCGGGTTATTCCCGATCAGAGCCGATGTGGCATCTGAATAATACCGCAATTGGGTTCGACGGAATTCTTTGAGCACATTGGCTGTGATTCTGGTTTCTTCAATGATCTTGTTTTCGCTGGCCTGATGCAACCTGATATTGACTGAAATCACACTCACACCAACCGACAACACAATCAGTGTGGTGAAGGCCAGCACCAGTTTGTTACGCATGCTGTTCAATAAAAAACCCATGGACACCTATTGAATGGGGTGGTGAAAACAACGGTATTCAAAAATTTTGTAATGCTCCTCTTTCCCTTTTCCCTTTTTACATATTTCTGTAAAAAAATTTTCACATTGGCTCAAAATAACAATGTGATTACCAAAGCAATACCGGGTTCGATATTTTAATCAATGCCCAAGATTGACAACAAATCAATAAATGATTTATTCTTGGAATCCGAATGATGCCATGTTTTTCTTTGTTCTCACGCTCTTGATTGGGATGCGATCTGTGATTCATGCACCTGGCACCCCATTTGAAGGTATTTATGATGTATGAAACGGTTTTTGAAAAATTTGCGAAAAATAATCTTCGTTATGTGGTGATTGGTGGAATTGCGGTGAATTTTCATGGTTTTTCCCGTGCTACCAGCGACCTGGATATTTTGATGGTATTGAGTGATGAAGAGATTCGCAAATTCATCTCGATTGTCACTGAACTGGCATATTCTCCCAGACAACACATCGCATTATCCGATCTGCTGAATCCAGAAAAAAGACGAGAATGGATTGAAGAAAAAAACATGAAAGTGTTTTCTCTCATTCGTCACAACAACCCGATGGAAACAATTGATCTCATGATTCACTGCCCGCTAGAGTTTGAATCCATCTATGAACGTCGCTTGTTGATGCCCTTTCGTCAGATTGAGATCCCGGTTGCGAGCATACCGGATCTGATTGAATTGAAAAAATGGGCAGGACGGGAGCGGGACTTGATAGATATCAAGGCCTTAAAAAAAATTCAGGAGTTACAACATGACCCTTCCTGAACCTATGCGGCATACAGATTACGATGAGTTTGATATTGACCGGATGCGATATTTCATGTCGCTTTCTGTCGAGGAAAAATTGAGACATCTGGAACAACTGAATCTTCTCACCCGGACATTGATGCCCGAATCCAGTCAACGGATATGGGAACAATTACAGAAGGATGGTTTCTAATCTATTCCTAAATCAACGATAACAGAAAATTATGCAATCGGGGACGGAAGGTTTTCATCTGCGGGATGTTGCCTTCACGGCTCAAATGAACCCTGTTGGTCAGCACAATCAACACGACATGGGAAATCGGATCCATCCACAGGGATGTGCCTGTAAACCCTGTATGCCCAATGCTGCCGTCAGGAAAAAGTTCACCACAACTCCAGTATCCCCGCCCCGACTGCTTGACATCCCAACCTAAACCTCGTGGCAGTAATTGCTTCGAATTGTGATTGCGTAGCATTTGGGTCACCGTCCTTGATGACAGCACCCGTTGTCCCTCCAGTGTTCCTCCGTTCAACATCATTCGACAAAAACGGTGAAGATCTTCCGCTGTCGAAAACAGCCCTGCGTTTCCTCCTTCACCCTGAAAGATAAAAGCGTTTTCATCATGAACAACGCCTCTCAACAACTGTTTCCGCCAAGGACAATTTTCAGTTGGAGCGACAGACATCACGGAAAGTCCGTGAGTCACCGGATTGAACGCGGTGTGTCTCAACCTGAGAGGAACCGCGATATTTTTATGAAAAAATTCGGTCAACGACATCCCAGACAGTTGACAGATGATTTTTCTCAAAATGATGAATCCCAGACAACTGTAAATCATTCGGGTTCCTGTTGGGCAGGCGAGTGGAATTTTCATTAATTTATTCCACGCATCGTCTTCATCAGTCGCCTCAGCGAATAAATTTTCCCATGCGGGCAATCCCGATGTGTGTGTCAGCAAATGGCGCAATGTAATGAATTTGGTCTCGTCTCTTAAAAATTCCGGAATGAAGGCGCTTACAGGATCTTCAAGATCCAGTTGCCCATGTTCCAGCAGAATCATGCATGACAGTGCTGTTGCCACAGGTTTTGTGATAGACGCGATGTCAAATAATGTGTTGCTCTGAAGTGGGTCTTCTGACGTCCGATCCAGGGAACCCCAGGCATGATGCAGTAAAATGTCATCTCCCACAGCAAACAGGATTTCAATTCCGGGAAACACGCCGTTGCTGAATTGTTGGGCTACCAACTGGCTCAATTCATGATATTTCTGATCGCTAATCGTGTATGTCATCTTGGATTATGGCTTGAAGTTAATAAGGAACAAAGATGTATTGTTCAAATTGATGAGTCAACTTTCCCCTGTCAACTGGAGCAGTCATGAAAATTCGATCCGCCATAGAAAAATTGACCCCCTATAAACCACCACTGGAAGGCAGAAATCCCAGGGAATTCACCCTGCTGGATTTCAATGAATCGCCTTTTCCCCTGCCACCGCATGTCCGGGAGCGACTGGTGGAATATATTCAGGGAAACACCCTGCATGTTTATCCCGCTTATGGCGATTTTCTGGAACACCTGGCGGCCTATACGGGAGTCACGCCTGAACAGTTGATTGTTACCAATGGCTCTGACCAGGCTATTGACATCATCCTGCGATGCATTCTGGATGCCGGTGATGAGATGGTGCTGGCAAAACCCGGATTTTCCATGTTTTTTCAAATAGCCGGAACCCTCGACGCGTCTGTGATTTCACCCTTCTATTCTCTGGACGACATGCGTTTTCCGATGGACCAGATCGTCCGTTCTGTCACAGAAAAAACCCGGTTGATCGTGGTCATCAATCCCAACAATCCGACGGGCACATCCGCCAGCCTGGAACAACTCCGTCAACTACTGACCACATTTCCGGATATAGCGGTTCTGGTGGATGAAGCTTATTACGAATTTACAGGAAAAACCTGTGTCTCACTGGTGAACGAATTTTCCAATCTTGTTGTGATCAGAACCTTTTCCAAGGCGTTTGCCATTCCCAGTTTGCGTTTGGGCTACGCGCTTGGCAATCCGGACTTCATTCAGCAACTTTACAAGATCAGAGGTCCGTATGATGTCAATATGCTGGCCATCGTTTCGGCCAGAGCCCAACTGGATAATCCTGAACCATGGAAAGAAGCCATACGCCATGTGATGACAGAATCCAAGCCCGCATTGGAACATTTTTTTCAGACCCATCAAGTGAAATATTATCCAGGCGAGGCACATTTCATGTTGGTAGTTCCTGAAAATCTGCCGGAATCTGTTAATTATTTAAAAGATCATGGAATTTTGGTTCGCCCCATGCATCCGCCTATCGGCCATATGTTTCGGGTCAATGCGGGAACCATGGAGCAAACACAAAAATTCATTCAGATTTACAAAAAATATCTGGAGCTTGTTCATGATTAAAAATGCCATTGACATTGAACCCTAAAACTCAATATAGGTTAAATTAAGGTTTAGTTTAAAACAAATCATCCCATTCCTTGATGAACAATATTCAACCCAACAGGAATTATGACTACCAAAGCAGAAGATATGATGAGCGGTATTTCCAAAGCATCAGGAACCAAAGCACTCTCGCTTACAGGCAAAAAATTTCGGATGAATATTCTGACGAAATTTCTGGGCAGTGTCGCCATCACCACCATCGTGATATCGGCCCTCGGCGCATTAATGGTTTCACAGCAGTATACTTCCGCACTGGAAGATGAAACAGAACGATCAATCAACCTGAAAGAAGAACAAATTGATCAGTCCATCAACGGGCAAAAAGAACTACTGAAGGCTAATTTGATCCAGCAGATGGAAATTCTGGGGGCTGTCATGAAGTACACTCTCGTCAATGAGAGTGTGGATGAGGGGCGACGCCGCGGGTTGGATGTCATTACTTCCATGCTGGGAGATAAAAACATTGTGGCGATATTGATCACCCATGGGGATGGCGCATCTTTTGTGGGGGGGCATGTTACAGAAAATGGTCAGATTGCGAGTCTGAAACAACTTACAGAAAATCATCGCAAGAAGAATTCGATCCTTGAACGTGATATCACCAGTGGAACAGGTGAAGTGATTGGACGCATCAGCCTTGTTTATTCTCAGGACGTTATCAACAAAGCAAAACAGGCCTCAGAAGCAGAGTTGGCAGAATTGTCCAGTGCCATGAAACAAAGCATTGGCCGACAAGTCTTTTTGATCGTCAGAAATCATGTCATTGAGAGTATCATCTTTTTTATCATTCTGATGATGATCATCACCTGGCTTACCCAGAATCAGGTCATCAAACCGCTGGCAGGATTCAAGTCCATTCTTTCTGATCTGGCATCGGCACAGGCTGATCTGACACGCAGAGTGGGCATTAAAAGCAATGATGAGCTTCAGGAAGTTGCCGGATTGCTCAACAGTTTTGTTCATCAAATCCAGTCGATCGTTTCCAACATTTCCAGTATTGCCTCCAAAATCGACCATGAAAGCACTGAACTCAACTCCTCGATCGGTAGTGTTTCCGGAACCATCCATGAGTTGACCGAACTGGCAACCACTCAGTCTGCCGCGATTGAACAGACGTCCGCGACCATGCGGGAGATTCAGTCCGGTGTGGAAATGACAGCAAATTATGCCAAAGACGCAGACAGACTTTCAACCGAAGCTGGTGAGGAAAGTCAGGAAAGTTCAAAAGCGGTGCAGCAGATGCAGTTGAGTATGCAGCGAATCCACGATACCGCGTCCCAAATCAACAATTTTATTTCCGCGATCAATGAGATTGCCAACCAGACCAACCTGCTTTCCTTGAATGCCGCCATTGAGGCCGCCAAAGCTGGAGAACAGGGAAAAGGGTTTGCGGTGGTTGCGGATGAAGTCCGGCGTTTGGCTGAGAACTCCGCCAAAGTGACCCAGGAAATTCAGGGCTTGATTCAGGAAAGCAACCAGCGGATTGGCGAAGGACAGGATGCTGTTAAAATGGTGGATGCCAGTCTGGCAAGAATCAGCGAAAAAATTGCCCAAAGTTCAACAGTGGTGTCTGAAATTTCAACCGCGACTTCCGAACAAAGTATTGCCGCGCAAGAGATCAACGTCACGCTGGAACGTCTTGCGGAAAGCAGTTCCCATGTTGCGGATGCCGCTGAAAAAATTGACAAGACCTCATCCCAGCAGGTTCAGTTTGCCCAGCATGTTTCTTCCAGTGCTGGAGAACTTCAGGATCAGATCAAGCAATACAAATACAACTAATCCGCACAAATTAGTCCGGGGCGACTTGATTCCCCGGATGTCCTCCTTTGTTTCGCATAATCCATAATTCTATTTTTCTATTGACCAAGGATGATCTCCATTATGGTTTCAACCTTGTTCTTGCAATTTCATACACTTTATTTCCCTCTCGTTTTCCTATCGCAATCACCAAAACAACCAGCTCATTTTCAATGACTTCATAAACCAGACGATAGCCACTGGATTTTAATTTAATTTTATAGTGGTTTGAGAATCCTGAAAGTCGACTGGCAGATACATGAGGATTCTCCAGTCTTTCTTCCAATTTCTTTTTCAACTGTAATTGAATGTTTGAATCCAGTTTTTTCCATTCTTTGAGGGCTGTTGGCAGAAAATGTAATTTATAACTCATCAATGGACACTTCAATGGCTTGTTGTTTTTCTGAAAGACGTTGTTTTACAATTTCACCCAGCTCATGATCCTCAAGTTTTTCCAGAAGCAGTTCATAAGTTTCAGCAGGTATTAGATAAGCCGTCGGTTTATTATGACTCAGAATAGTGATTGGATTTCCTTCAGACTGTCTTAACAATGCGGATGGATTCTTCTTTAGCTCTGAAATGCTGGCAGAAAATCCGGCTAGTATTGGTTCCATTTCATTTCTCCCAAATATGATCCCATTAAATCATTTTATTTATTTCATATATAGAGTATGCCTCATGAGTTGCAAGTTCCCGTACTTACGAAATTATAATGCGTGAATAGCGAATCACTTAAAACGGGATACTCTCAAGATATGCTTCATTTCACAGCTTGAATTATTGACAACCTGCCAGTTATTAATCATGGAACACGAACATCATCACACCATCGCAGACACAGACGCCAATCAGCGAATTGACAAATTTCTGGCTACGGATGAGTTTATCACGTCACGGGCTGAAGTGCAGCGTCTTCTCAAATCAGGGGATATTACGGTCAATCAGCTTTGTGTCAATCCGTCCTACAAACTACGGGCTGGCGATCTGGTCCGCATTGTGTTGCCTGAACCGGAACTGCTGGATCTGGTGCCTGAGCAGGGACCTCTGGATATTCTTTATGAAGATGCCAATTTACTGGTGATCAACAAGGCCGCGGGCGTTGTTGTGCATCCGGCGCCGGGACACAATTCAGGAACGCTGGTCCATTTTCTCATGCACCATTGCAAGGATCTGGCAGGGATCGGGGGGGTGCAACGGCCTGGAATTGTCCACCGACTGGATAAGGACACCTCCGGAACGCTGGTTGTGGCAAAAAACGATATTGCCCACCAGAGTCTGGTGGAACAATTCAAGGTTCACTCAATCCATCGACAATATATCGCTCTGGTCTGGGGCGTTCCCATGATGTCATCAGGCACTATTTCCGCGGCCATCGGGCGCAACCCCAATAACCGCAAAAAAATGGGTCTGAATGAACGTGGAAAGCATGCGGTCACGCATTGGCGGGTCCTGGAACGCTTTCAAAATTGCGCTCTGCTTTCATGCACGCTTGAAACCGGAAGAACCCATCAAATCCGCACCCATCTCACGTCCATGGGATTCCCACTGATTGGCGATCAGCAATATGGAACGTCGCCCCTGCATCGTCTGAAAAATCTGCCGGGACCGGTGAAACAACAATTGAGTCAGTTGCACAGACAGGCGTTGCATGCCCAGGAACTGGGATTCATCCATCCTGTATCTCAGGATTATATGAAATTTTCCGCTCCTGTTCCTGAAGATATGTCGCTCTTGCTGGATATATTAAGAAAATTTCATCCTAACCATATGCTGCGGAATTGACACCTGAAACACCTATCTTTCTGCTTGAACCTTGTCTATGGTTCCATTATCGTTCCTCCTCTTAACAACTCTTCAATGAAGGGTTTCTGAGGTGCGAGTTCTTTGAAAAAATTGTTACTCATTTTTCAATACTCATCATTCTCGAGTTCATAGCAAATAACCCGAAAAGTTTTACGGGTTTTCCGTGATAACGCATGTAAGCATTCAGGTAACAGAACCACTGAATGTTTGCGGAAACAGCAGACTCATTCCCAGAGGAATTTACATGAAAAATATCAACATTGCCGGCCATACTGAAACGATCATCGAACGAGCGGATTACCCGATTGAAAAATGTAAGAAAATTTTAGACAAAGAAGTGACCGCCATCCTGGGCTATGGTCCACAGGGACGAGGACAAAGTCTCAACATGCGCGATCAGGGATTCAATGTCATTCTGGGTCTGCGACCGGGCTCCAGTTGGGACAAAGCAGTTGCTGATGGCTGGGTTGCCGGAAAAAATCTGTTTGAAATCGCGGAAGCCACCAAACGGGGAACCATCATTCAATACCTGCTGTCGGATGCTTCACAAATCGCCATGTGGCCCACTGTGAAAGCAAACCTGAAGGAAGGAGACGCACTGTATTTTTCTCATGGTTTCGGTATTGTTTTCAAAGATCAGACAAACATCATTCCTCCGGCCAACGTGGATGTCATTCTGGTGGCACCCAAGGGTAGCGGCTTGACTGTCAGAACACATTTTGAAGCAGGTCGCGGAATCAATGCGTCATGGGCCATTCATCAGGATTTCACAGGAAAAGCCAAAGACCGTTGTGTTGCCACCGCGTTTGCCATCGGGTCCGGACATCTGTTTCAGACCACTTTTGAGAAGGAAGTTCACAGTGATCTGACGGGCGAACGTTGTGTGTTGATGGGTTTGATCCAGGGTGCGTTCCTTGCGCAGTATGAAGTGTTGAGAGAGCATGGTCACTCCCCCTCTGAAGCGTACAATGAAACCATTGAAGAAGCTTTGCAAAGTCTGTATCCATTGATTGCCGAAAAAGGAATGGACTGGATGTTTGCCAATTGTTCCACCACAGCCCAACGCGGTGCTTTGGACTGGGCCCCCAAATTTCACAAGGCCGTCAAACCCGTGATTGAAGAATGCTATCAGAGCGTGATTACCGGCAATGAAGCCAAACTCTCCATTGATTCCAATTCCCGTGCGAATTATCGTGTTGAACTGGAAAAAGAGTTACAAGCCATGCAGGATCAGGAAATGTGGCAGGCAGGCAAGGCCTTGCGTCCATTACGTCCGGAAAATGCCAGGTAATTAAATGAACCATCAAGGAATTATTTGAGGAGTGTTATGTCAGGATTAAAGCTCTTAGGTGAAGGCAGCCAATATTATGCAATGCAGTCTCATCAGAGATTCAGGAAAAGTGAAGATCTGGAAGTGGATGCCATTCCTTTTTCAGGAGCTCTTCGCCATCATTATAATCCCAACATGGTTCTTCTGCTCACTCATCCCTGGGACCGGGATGGGGTTGTTTTTGAATTTCGGCAGGAAGACATCATCTTTGCGGAAGAGTTATCCAGCCAGACTCGACCGGATGGCGTTACCGTTGAAATGGCCAAACTCTGGTTGAAAAAAGGTAGCATTGCCATGAAAATGCAACCTGTCCGGGTTGGCGATTCAGAAGAATGATATGAAATACTGGCTGATGAAATCAGAGCCAAACGTCTTTTCCATTGATGATTTGAGGCAGTGTCCTCAGCAAACAGAAAGCTGGGATGGTGTGAGAAATTATCAGGCACGCAATTACATGCGTGATGAAATGTCCAGAGGCGATATGGTTCTGTTTTATCACAGCCGTATTTCCCCCTCCATTGCGGGATTGGCTGAAATAGTTCAAACAGCCCATCCTGATCCCACATCCTGGAATCCTTCCAGTCCCTACTTTGATCCCAAAAGTACCCCTGATCAACCGCGCTGGTTTATGGTGGCTGTGCGGTTCCGGGAAAAATTCAAAAATCCACTTTCGCTGGATTATCTGAAAACGATTCCTGAACTCCAACCCATGATGTTATTGCGTAAGGGATCCAGACTTTCGATCCAACCCGTCACGAAGGAGGAATACACCATCATTCTTGATTTGGCACATTCATCATCTCTTTGAGGTTGCAATGGATTCCAGTGAAAATAAATTTCAATACAGCAAGAAACCATTGTTTTCCCCCAGGCAGGCTGCTTCCAAGGAGGAGCTTGCGACTCAGAAATGGAAAGTATTGATTGTGGATGATGCGGAAGAAATTCATCTTCTGACAAAAATGGTGTTACGAAATTTTACTTTCATGAACAGAGGGCTGGAATTCGTCAGCGCCTACTCCGGAGCGGAATCCCGCAAAATCATTCTCCAGCATTCGGATATCGCTGTTATTCTGCTGGATGTGGTGATGGAAGAAGATGATTCCGGACTCAAGGTGGTCAGGTTCCTTCGCAATGAACTGCAAAACCAGTTGGTGCGCATTGTTCTGCGGACCGGACAACCGGGACAGGCACCGGAAGAAAAAGTGATTGTCGAGTATGATATCAATGATTATAAAGCAAAAACAGAGTTAACTGCCCCTAAACTGTTCACCACCATGTTCTCCGCATTGAGATCATACCGTGATCTCATGACCATTGAAAACAACCGGCGTTCTCTTGAAAAAATCATTGAATCCTCGTGCAACCTTTATAATTTGCCGTCCATGAGGAAGTTTGCGTCTGGAAGTCTCAGTCAGATTGTCTCCATTCTCAATCTCAGTCCACATGCCATCTATTGTCATGTTTCCAACTCATTGCAAAAACCGGCCTTTGACATCATTGCCGCAACCGGCAAATATGAAACACAGATACATAACAATTTATCCGAAATCCTGAATGTCACCGCTTTGAACGATTGCCTGTCAGTGGTGCACAATCAAAAAAATCTGTACTCGGATCATCACTACATTGGTTATTTTCAAGGACATAATCTGGGCGCCAGCATTCTGTTTCTTGAAAGTCACAACGAACTCACTCAAACCGATTGGCAATTGCTGGATTTCTTTTCTCTGCACATCAAAACGGCTTATTCTAACCTTGATGTCAAACATCAACTGGTATGCGTGCTGGAACGTTTTATGAATATTATGGAGGAATTTTCCCGAAATCAGAACCAGTTCGAAAAAATAAGCCATTTTTTCAATAAAGCCCCGCAATATGCCCATATGCTGGCACTCAGGTATGGACTTTCTGAGGACGAGGCGAAGCATCTTAAAAACGCGGCCAGCATTTATCATCTGCGCCAATTGCTACTTCCGTCAACTTTGCAAATGATTCCAGCCCAAACAACAGAAGACTATTCTTCATTCATCCAATCCGCGATCACCATCACACTCCAGATTCAGGCGTATCAGGCGCAAGGTGTTTCACAGGGTCTGCTTAACAATGAGATCCATCTCTATACAAAAATAGTTGCCTTGGCCAACGATCTCACAGAGGTGATAAACAGTTCCCCTCAAGGTGACAGGGACCTGGACAGCATCAAAAGTAAATTGCTTGCTCTCCCGGGAACCAGACATGATCCTGAACTGATGTCTCTCCTTCTTGAACATCTGGACGTATTTCTGGAAGTCTGAATTATACTTCAGACGGGTGAAATCTGGAATTTTAAGAGTTGTGTCATACCAGACTTGATCCGGTATCCAGAGTCCACAGAGCGCCGCATACCCATGGATTCCGTGTCAAGCAGGGAAGGGGTTAAGAATCAAATTTTGTAATCGTCGATAATATTTCATAGCTCTCATTTCAGAATTGGTGTGGAACCCCCCTGGTCTCTGTACATCAAAAATTCTTCTGTTATCTTTTGCCTGCCGTTGACCATAAAAGCAATACAACCTGTGAGTGACGAAAACGTAACGGAAATACGGCACTGAACCATGCCTGGGCAGTATTCTGTTATTTGACGGATAAATGCATTTAGATTCTTGAAATAAAATGGTTTTTAAGGATCCGTCATACGTCTGATTGAATATCATGGGTTTTTCCATTAGCTGAGTCAAACATCATCGCGGGTCTGAGATGTGTGACCGTGTTTCTGGGCGGTGGGCATTCAACTTGGCTGAAGAGGCACAGGTCACATGGTTATTCACAACTTAATTGATGAAAACACTTATGGAAAAATCGTTATTTCGAAAAGAAGTGTTACCTTTCTTTTCACAGTTCACACTATTGATTGTGGCAACAATCATTGTGGATGTCATGCTACACCAGCTTGGATTGGTTTGGATCGGTAGATATTTAGGAATACCGGGAACCTTGATCATTCTGCTATCTTTTCTCTATTCACTGAGAAAACGAAAGAAAATTCAACGGGGATCCCCTAAAAAATGGATGCATTTCCATGAAATTTGCGCATGGTCAGGTTCATTGCTGATATTGGTTCATGGTGGTATTCATTTTAACGCAATTCTGCCCTGGTTGGCTATCATTGCCATGCTGGTGGAAATTATGAGCGGATTAACAGGTGAATTTCTGCTGAAACGATCCCAACAACGAGTTTCTTCCAGAAAAAAATATTTTCTACAGCAAGGGCTCTCCCAGGAAAAAATAGAAAATACAATTTTCTGGGACGCGGTTGCCGTGGATTTAATGAAGAAATGGAGATCTGTGCATCTCCCGATTACCCTGGTATTTTCTGTTTTGTCCATCATCCACATTGTGACTGTTTTTCTATTCTGGGAGTGGAAATGAAAAAAAGAAGCATCTATCCTCTTCTGACTATATTATTACTGGCCTGTGTAGTTCTCAGTTTCTTGTATCCTCATTGGCTGTTAAGTCCGGGAAAACTCATGGACGCACATCAGGAATTAACAACAAATTGTTTATCCTGTCACACTCTTTTTCAGGGAACTCCTGTAAATAAATGTATTTCCTGCCATCGCGTGGATGATATTGGCTTGATGACATCCAAAGGGGTTCCCATTAAAAGGGAGAAAAAAGACACAGTCGCATTTCATCAAAATTTGAATGAAGCGGACTGTATCAGTTGTCATGCGGAACATCAGGGATTTAAATCGGTCAAACCGGTAACAAGATTTTCTCATGAGCTGTTGAATTCTTCGATCAAAACCAATTGTACGGCCTGTCACAAGAGCCCTGAAGATTCGTTGCATGCGCATGTTCCACAAAACTGTACTGAATGCCATAATCTGGAAAAATGGGTCCCTGCGCGCTTCGAGCATAGTGTGCTGGATTCTGTTACCCTTAAAGATTGTGTCGCATGCCATCCATCACCCAAAGATAATTTTCACCAACAAGTTGCAGGAAGTTGCGGGCAATGTCATAGTCAGGATAAATGGCTTCCCTCAACATTTGACCATCGAAAATATTTTGTTTTTGATAAGCACCATCCTAAGGATTGCAACAACTGTCATTTAAAGAGTAATTATCAGCAATATTCCTGCTATGAATGTCATGAGCATAGCCCCTCAAAAATCAGAAGTGAACATATTGAAGAAGGAATTTATAAGTATGAAAATTGTGTGGAGTGCCACCGAAGCGGCAATGAAAAAGATATCAGATGGAACAGAGGAACAAACAGAAAATGGGAGAAAGATCACGATGACGATTGATTGTAAGATCTGAGCATCTGCCTTTCAGTCGCTCTTGAAACAGCGACTGAAAGGCAAGAGAACAGACACGGCTCAGGCCGCGTCGTCGATTTCTCTGGTGGCAGTGATTGCCGCTTTGGTTCCATCCGATACCGCGACGGTGATCTGGCGGTAAGGATTATTCGCGACATCTCCCACAGCAAAAACATCTTTCACAGTGGTCCGCATAAACACATCGGTTTTGATGTATCCCCACTGGTCTTTTTCAAAGCGATCCCCGAATAAATCAATATTGGGTTTCATTCCCGCGAATATAAATACGCCATGAGTGGAAAGGGTTTTAAGCTGGCGCGTTTTTAAATCTTCGACAGTGACATCCATCCCGGTGGGGGTTTTTTCAAATTTTCTAGGCTCATGTTCCAGGATAAACTCAATTTTTTCATTGGCGAAGGCTTTTTCCTGAGCCAGTTTATTAGCCTGCAACGTCGCAAATTGATGAACAATGGTCACTTTGGTGGCAAATTTGGTGATGAACAGCGATTCTTCCACCGCTGAGTTTCCGCCACCAATCACGACCACTTCCTTATCCTGAAAATATTTACCATCACACGTCGCACAGTAACTGATGCCATCGCCTTTGTATTCTTCTTCTCCGGGAACTCCCAAAAGCCGGTGGGTTGAACCGGTGGCAACAATGATTTTTTTGGCCCGGATCGTTTCGACGCCATCAATGATGATCTCTTTTTTTTCCAGATCAGCGTGAGTCACATCCACCGCATACCGTCGCTCCACACCAGCCTCGACCGCCTGCTCATTCATATTGTGCATCAGCATGAAGCCTTCAATGGGCTTGGTGAATCCAGGGAAGTTACTGACCAGGTGGGTTTTGGAGACTTGTCCTCCCGCAAGACCGATATCCACGATAATCGTTTTCAGTTTTGCCTGAGCCGTATAAATTCCGGCAGTCAAACCGGCAGGACCTGCCCCGAGAATCAGAACATCACATTCTGTTTCAAAGGGTTTGATTCCGCTTTTCAACTCTCTGGCCCGCTCAGTGCCGATCATGCTGTCAAGGTTTTCCATGATCTCCGCGCGTTTGATACCGCCTGTCAATTTTTTCCCGATGAGCTGGCCATCTTTATAAAATAACAATGTGGGAGAACTGTTGACGCCAAGTTTATTGGCCAGTTCACGGTTCCCCTGCCTGAATATTTTTACAAATTTAATATCATGGCCATACACGTCATGCAGGCTATGAAATTTTGAAGCCAGGGCTTCGCAGGGAGGACACTCGGTTGAGTAAAAATCAAACGCGACCAGGCCTCCATTCAATACGACTTCTTCATATTGAGCTTCATTGATTTCAAGAATGTTTTCCATGTTACAACTCCTCTGCGAAATAAGTTGAAATGCCCATCCCCATCAATTGATCGACAGGACGGCAGTCTTCAGATAAAATTTCCCCTGTTTTGTTTTTTGCGACAGAGGCACACCCTCCGCCACAAGCCAGTGCCAAATTGCAACTCCGGCATTTGTCAATGGACAAAATATTTCTTTTTCCCCAGCGGCTGATAACATCAGCTTTTTTTGTGACCTCAGGATAAAAAGTCCCCAGGATCTCTCCTGTCTTTCCTGCTGTCGCGGTGCAGGAATAGATGTTGCCGTTATAATCAAAAGCCCATTCTGTTTTGGTGGCGGGACAGGAATCAAACAACGGGTCTGGAAGTTCGCCTTTTTCAAATAAAAATTTTGAAATAGAAAATGCCGGTTGATGGAATTTCAGAAAATCAGGATACCTTTTGACGATTTCATACACATGCTCATACATGGTCACTCTGCTGAATAATTTGGCGCTATCCGCTTGGCATGTGTGCAGTTCATAATTTCGACCCAGTTGCGTCTTGAAAAATTGGCTGTCGGTCCATCCTTTTTCAATGGCAAACCGGGCCAGATTTTCCAGATCATCAATATTTTCCTTGTCAACGACGATTCTTAAATTGATTGGAATTTCATTTTGTAAACATAAATCAATCCCTGAGACAATTTTGTCAAAGGTTTCATTGCCGTTGCGTAACGCTCTTCTCTTGTTATGAAGCTCCCGGGTTCCATCCAGTGTCACCTGAATTTCCTTGATCGAAGCGGTTTTCAGGATATCGATATATTCTTCGAGCGTATAACCGTTGGTCACGCCCGCAATCTGGAGGTTTCGCTGATTGGCTTTTTCAATGATTTTTTTAATGTTTTCCTGGTGAAATTTCCCAATCAGAAACGGTTCGCCCCCAAAAAGCGTGATATATTTTTTGCGTGAGTGGAATTCCCGGTCAATATATTGAAAAAAAGCCTCGAGTAGCTCTTCTTTCAACGGATTCGGGGTTTGGGCGTATTCTACCTGAAAGCAGTATTCACAATCAAAATTGCAACTGTATTGAGGAACAAAAAAGATCTGTACCTCGTCCTGTTCCTGGTTCTGGAGAAATTCCAGATACTTTAATTTAAACCGCGATTCCTCTTCTTTTTCATCAACGAGATACCCTTTTTCAATATATTCATCGATGTCTGAGTATTTCCCTTCCTGAATTTCGCGGGCCTTTTGTGCTGTGAGAATATCAGCGTTTCCTGAGAGCAGGTTGACCAGAAAAAATTGATCAGAATCTTTGATTTGTGAAAAAATATTATGATGAGAGAAAATCACTTTGACCTGATGGCAATAAATGTTTGAACCCCAAAAACGGGTAATGACAAACACACTTCTCTCATTACCCGCAAGTTACTGAAACTTAATCGTGACAACCGGCGACTGTTGTGGAAACTTTCGCACAGCACTGTGCCACTGCTTTGCATTTACAATCTTTCTTTTTAATCAATGATTTCATAAATCCTCCTTGTTCAGGTTAATTAACAGAGGCAAAATCAGGGTTTCCAGCCCATGATGGTAAAGCTGGCAACCGTTGCTTTGCCTTTCTCATAAGGAACACTTTCCTTAAGAATTTGAATGCGTTCAAAACCAGTATTAGTCAAGGTTGCCAGATATTCATCCCTGGTAACCGCGCCAGCCCAGCATTCAGATATTGCGACAGGATCGTTTCTGTAGTCTTCAGGAATCTGTTCCATGGAATAGATATCGCTGATCACAAACCGACCTCCTTTTTTCATCACTCTGAAAATTTCCTGCCAGACAGCGTTTTTATTGGTGGCATGATTGATGGTACAATTGGACACAACCAGGTCCGCTTTTTCATCCGCGACCAACAACTGGTCCAGTTCCGTCTGGATGAATTCCACATTCCTGATTTCTGCTTTCTCAGCGTTTTCTCGGGCTTTTTGGATCATTCCATCTGAAATATCGATTCCATAGGCAAATCCCTGGTCTCCAACCATAACCGCCATTTTCAACAGCTCATGTCCACGGCCGCTTCCTAAATCAATACAGACTTCACCTTTTTGAGGCTTTGAATAATCCAGTGTGTTGCCACAGGACAAACAACAATTGCTTTCAGCCAAGCCGGAATAGCGTTGATTGATGGTTTCGATGGTCATTTCAGTATGCATATGTTCTCCAGGACAGATTATTGCGGATCAATCTTTTTTCCAATTGACTTCAATCTTTTTTTCACCAATTTCATTTTTGGCTATTGTCGCTAACTTGACCAGTTCCTCTTTGCAACAGTCGATCGTTTTCGCTTCGCTGATCCTTCGAATCAATTCATCTGCGAATTCTTTGATTGTAATGGTTTTTTTCATGATATTCTCCTCTTTCATAAGGTTTGAATAATGAATAAATGACAGTCTCGTCACCGTCTTTGTATACAAAAAACGATGTTCAAAATCAACACGTGACATTCGCAATTTTACACATCACTCTCGTGCGGTGTCTTGTCTTCCGGCTTTGCTTTTTTTGTCGGCACGCGACAAACATTATTCCCCATTCAACCGGGAACCCCAAATACCGATGACAATACCTTTTGCAATACAAACCAGATCGCGACAAATATTATAAAATCCAATTCTCTCATTGCTCACTCCCATTAAACTTTATTTTTATAACATAAAAATCTTTCAATATATGAATACTTGAATATTCTGATTCGGTCAATATAATTTTTTCAGGTATGTATTCTTTCGTAAGCGTTCAGCCGTCAGTTTTCAGTTTTCAGAAATTCTCAAGGCCTGGAAGCCAAACGATATTTTCTGCTATTGAGTTATAATGCTTCTGAAGCGCATAAACACTGAAAGCTGAATACTGAAAGCTGAACGCTTACGTTTTTTCTCATCTGCCATCCGTGGCGTGTGGCTTAAAAAGTGGCGAAAGAATAATGCTTACGGCCCATTCACTTCAAGGATCAAAAAAGTCACATCATCCCGTGAATTGCCACCGGTGAATTGTGTCCACTTGTCCTGCAAAAACGATTTCATGTCGGTCAACGACAGATCCAGACACTGTTCCAACACTTTTACCACGCGTTCTTCGCCCCAAAATTCACCACTGCCATTCTTGTTTTCGGATTCAATCAGACCATCTGTGTAGAGAAACACCTTGTCTCCCGGCAGGAGTCGACTGGTTTGCTCCTCATAAATCAAACCAATATCCTTGTCCGGCATAGCACCAATGAACAAACCACGTGTGTCCCAGAATTCCAGTGTTTTTGTCTGATGTCTAAGAATAACAGCGGCTGGATGAGACGCGTTGCTGTAAATCACACTTCCGTCAGGAGAGAGTTTCAGCAGGAACGCCGTCAGGTATTCATTGGTTTTAATGATCTGGAACATGGATTGATTGAAGTTTCGCAGGATCGCTTTGGGAGAATTTTGATGCCTGAGAATATCAGAGAAACAGAGTTTGGCCATAATGGTGATGAAGGCCGCCGGAACGCCGTGCCCCATCGCATCCGCAATCAGAATATATAAGGATCCGTCTTCCAGGGGGATGATTTCATAATAATCGCCGTTGACCTGCCCCAGTGCCCTTGAATAACCATCAATCCTGAAGTCTCGATGTGACAGGGGCAGAACAGGAAATATTCCCTGCTGAATGTTGGATGCCAGTTCAAGTTCCCCTCGAAGCAACGCGTCTTTATGTTTCAGGTCATCCAGCGTCTGGTTGAGATAATGGGTCCGTTCCAGAACCTGACTTTCAAGATTTTGAACGAGGGACGCGTTTTCAATATAGGGTGGCAGTAATTCACACACATGCGCCAGAAATTCATATTCTGATTCAAGATAATGCGTTCCATTGATTTTGTGCCCCAAAAACATGATGCCCACAAGGGTTTCACCAGAAAAAACTCCGCAAAACCATTCCGTATTTTTCAATAGAGACCCCATGCTCAGATGATTATCAAGGTTCCCCTGTTTGAAATCCCGAAATGTATCCCGATGCATCGGGTAGGTTTCAAGCATGCTGAACAGCGGGAGATCTGCCGGAAAGTGCATCAGGGAGACAGGGTCTTCTTTTGCCTGATGCTCCCAGAACAGACTGCGCCGAATATTGGTTTTCTGCCAACCATCAAACGAATTCTCCTTTTTGTTATAAAACACGACCGCACAGTGCATGGAAAATAATTCCGCAAGCAAATGCATTGAAATGCTCTGAAAAATGTCTTCCAGTTGCCGGGCATTGGATAATTCAGATGTCAGTCGTCGCAGGCGTGTGTTCAGTTCATATCTGCGACTGTGTCCCAAAAACAGATTTACGGTTCGCATCCACAGACTTTGAAACAGATAAATTCCGCCAAAACAGACAAAAATTACCTGCGCATACCATTGCAGGGTATTCTGACTGTTGACCATGTTCAGCACAAACGCGATTTCGTAAAATAACCAGAAAATCCCTGACCAATACAGACTCTTGCGGAAAAATGACTGCGCATACGGAATATCCCCCCTGTAAAAGCCATAGATCATGATGAGGATCGGTAAAAACGCGTAATTCCCGGGTGGATACCACTGGAACCATTCCACCAGTGGCATATCCAGCAACATGAGATCGGCTGCGCCACCCAGACCAATGAGGATGTAAATCACCTGTTCTCTGCGGATCATCGTCATTTGGTGATAATTTTTGTAAATAGTATAGGTCACAGACAGAAGCATCACAATGACCCCTAATTCCAAAGGCAGATACAGGGGACCTGCCAAAGCGAAGCGCCCCCAGGGATAATCCACAATATCTACGATCAACCATGGTGTTTGGGAGGTTATCGCCAGGGTGCCACATAAGCCATAAACCAACAGCAACCACAAACGACCGGGCTTGTAATCCATCAGCCACAGAAAAAACCGGATCGCCACACCTAATTGCAACGCCAGCATCAAATAACGGATTCTTGCGATTTTGAGACTCCATTCGTAATGACCGATGATCTGGTTCACCAGAAATTCGAGTCCGTAAAAACTGAAAATAATGAGAACGACGCCCATCATCAGCGTTTCTTTGGGAAACTGGGTTTTTTTCAGAACCAGGATTGCGCCGAAACAGGAAAAAATGATCATCAAGGCCGCCGGAATGCCATAAGGAACCACCGCGTTGAATATCAGTTCATGGTGAAAATTACTGAACAGATACAGCACAGTGAACAGATGCACGGCAAAGCCGGCATAGATAAAACCATACATCAGATATTTTTTTGTGCGTTTCCATCGAACCAGTGAGACCATCCAGTCTTCTGTCGTATGTGTGACATAAATCATCAGGGCATATGCCGCAATCATGAATAACAAGGCATACGGGTACTGTCCGGCAATACTGGAACGATCGGTATATCCAGCCAGTAACGAAATTATCAGGAGCAGAATTCCACTGAGAATATAGCGATGTTTCCGTTTTCTCCGTTGCGAAAACATACTGGAACCAATGGTTTGAACGGCCAGAATTTGCTGAAACAGAAACCATAACAGCGTCAGAAAAGCTCCTGCGCCTCCTGATTCAATAATCACAATACCATTGGTGTAGAATGAGTTGGATTCAGCAATCTGTTCACCCCACAAAAACATGATCAATACCAGCACACTCCAGAGATTGAAACGTTTCCAGATTGTATAGGTATCAAGAACAGTCACAAACCACCAAATGTGCAGCAATCCCTGAATTACCAGAAAACTGAGACCGGTTCGCAGGATCCAGATTTCCCACGTACCAAAAGAATGAGTGGAGAGGAAATAGGCAAATTCAATAAGGCAGGCCCATAGCAGGCACATCATCCCCAGTAAAATACTTTCTATTCGGCGTCTTCCTGCTTGCAGGCACCAGAGTGCCGCGCCAAAAAACGCCACCTGCGCCAATAAGATACTGATCAAATAGGGCGATTTTTCCAGAACGACCGCATTTCCTGTCCAGTAATGGTACAGCAGTGCGATCACATTGCCGCCAAAAATACCTGAAGTGATCAGCAGCATAAATCCTGAAAACTGCCCACTGACAACCAGTGTTTTAAAATAATTTTTCCAGGAATTTTTCCACAAGCCAACCGCAATCAGGGTCAGCGGTAAAAACCGTGATTGACTCAGCAGATACCATTCTTTGCCTTCCATGGGAAATGTTCTGAGAATCTCCATGAACCAGCCCAGCAGAACGCCTGAAAACACCCAGCGGTAGGTTTCCTGACGCAGTGGGATAGGACTTCTGAAACGGTAAAACAGAAAGGCTCCATAAACCATGGTTCCCCAGCGTAGCAGTGTGAGTAAATATAAACCCGCGCCACCGCTAAGCGTAAACCCATAGGAAAACTCAACACTACCTTTGAAATAAAACTCGGTGAAGGTTGATGGAAAAAAAGCCAGCGCGATGGTATACATCGTCCACTCCAGCCAGTGTCGCTGTGACTGTCCGGTCACACGATGCATGAACTGAATTTCAACCGGCAGAATGAGGAGATAAATAAAATAATGGAGTTTGATGAATTCGAGCCACGTATTCCCTGACACCATGAGGGAACCCAGACTGACATCCACCGCGGAAAATAAATGCAGCAAACAGAGAATCGCAAAAAAACGGCTGGATTGAGATTCGCGTTCCTTTTTAAACGTGTAGGTGAGAAATATGCTACTGAAAACAATGGTGAAAAGAGAAGGAAGCAGATAAGGAAAGATCCGGTCTGTACGGAACAACATGGAAAGCAAGTCTTGCTGTCCCATAATTACCTATTGATTGAGAGCTGATACCCCGGCGTCAACGGTATCAAACACCGAAAAGAGCGTATCCAGTTTAGCAATAGAAACCAGGTGGCGGTTTTTTGCGGTAAGGTTGCATAAGGACATCCCCACATTGATCTCTTTCAGGTTATTGTACATGGCGACCAGCAAGCCGATATTGGATGAAGTTAGAACTTCTATCTGTGATAAATCTATCAATACTTTCCGGGCTTGTGCTGATTCAACGTCCTCAATCACATCATGGACATCATCCAGAGAAAAATGATCGAGAACGACAATTTTGCAGACAATCCCTTCATGTTCCACTTCAATCATAATTGACCTTTTGTTTTTATTCATCGGAGGGGGAAACAATTATTTATACGTTGTATTTATTCCTACAGAGGGCCATGTGATAAAATCAAGGCCTTAAACTATTTTTCACAAAAAAAAGCAACAGACGCAGTTGTGCAAGATAATTGCAATTCTGTTTCTGATGTCTGGAAAATGCCCTATTTTTACCGGTTGACTATGAAACCATTCAAACTCCAAACAGCGTTGAATGTGCGCCAACGCTTTGAAAAACTGAAACAAAAAGAATTTGCTGAACAGTTACAGGTTGTTCAGCAAATCCAGACCCACATGGATGAAATTAAACAATCTCTGTCTGAGCGCGAACAGCAACTGGATGTTTCCAAAAGGCAGGGCTTCACTATCATGGAGTTACAAATTCATTCCAATTATCAGCAAGGGGTGAAACAGGATCTCAAACGACTCTCCCGGCAATTGAAAGAGCAACAGCAACTGGCCGATTCCAGACAGAGAGTGCTGATCAAAGCCACCCAGAAAAAGAGAATTCTGGAAATTCTCAAAGAAAAACAGGAATCTCGTTACAAGGAAGAACAAAAACGGATTGAACAGGCCATGATGGATGAAATTTCCCAGAACCAGTATAATTTGAAGAATAAAGAGCGATAATTTTTTCCTGAAGCCGTAGCCCCATTATTCTAATCCATAGCGTATGATTAAAAAAAATGAATGATAAACCACTGAATTCAAAAATACTTTATACTTTCATTCTCGTGTTTTGTCTATTTCTGACATCGGCGAGGCCCGCTTATAGCATACCGAAACCTGTGGAAGATCTGTGTACCAAATTCAATCTTCGATTTTGCGCGGGTCCACCTCCTGAAGACAAAACAAAGCAGGAAGAAGAACCGCCCAAACATGAATTCACTGACAGTGAACGGAAAATTCTCACACGACTGGTTGAATATCAGAAACAGCTCCAAAGCAAGGAAAGCCAGCTTGAGCAACGTGAATCCCAATTACGCTCATTGAAAGAAGACATACAACGTCAGATTGAACAACTTGAACTGATGCAAAAAAGCATTGCGCAGGATATTGAAGCAAAAAAAATTCTGGATACAGATCAGTTCAATAAGGCTGTCAATTTTTATGATAAAATGGAATCGCCGAAAGCGGCTCTATCGCTTTCACAGTTGGACACGAAAACAGCCATCCAGATTCTTTTAAAATTGAAAGAAAAAAAATCGTCAGAAATTCTGGCCAGCATGAAACCTGACAAGGCCGCGCAATTGATTGAAGGAATGACGAGAAAGCAATAGCATCATTTGTATCAGAAGAAATCTTATGGAAGAGGTTTCTTGTTTGAAGTGGATCACTCCCAATTTATCTTTTTGATGAACTATCTATGATTTCCGCGATTTCAAATGCCCTTTCTCCCGGCAATGCACAAGGAGACGTGATGGGAATGCCTGGCGTAGCCATGGATTCTCAAATGGCCCCTGACTTCCAAAATTCCTTGGATGAGGCACTCAGCCGTAGCGTTTATTCGCCTGCAATGGCCTCCGCGCTGACTCCTGTGGAAACCAATGAAGACATGCTGTTTGGCGTTCCTGTGGAAGATCTTGATATGGCAGATCTCGACACTGAGACGGAAGCAACCGACATTGACGAAAACACAGTCCCGGTCATGGCAATCACTCCATTTCGCGCAGAGTTAGCTTCCATGCAACCGAGTTCAAGGTCATCTGAAAACAAACCTTCTGTTCCTGATATCCGAGTCGGAGTGCCCCCTTCGCCACAGCAGGCTGTAAGCCCTGAATCTTCAAAATCCCTTGAGACAAGTCCTCAAAAACGCGTTGCTTCATGGCTTCAATCCTCCAACAAGGTTAATCATAATCGCTTGCCTGAGACATCGGCAGAAGCAGAATTTTCTTTAGAAGCTCAGGAAAATTCTCCTGAGATGCAGGCTGATCCCCGTGTGACTATTGGCCAGAAAGCAGCTTCAGACCGTGCGACCATTTCTATTGGAGAAAGTCTTCAAAAAAGTGTGGTTCGGCAGTCAGAACAGGAAAAAGCCATTCAGGAAGGATTAGCCGTCGCACCCAAAAAAGGTATTTCCCTCAAGGATTTTTTCCACCGTGTCGATTCCGCCAAACTGGAAGAAATGAATCTTAAAACCGACCCGGCACTTTCCAGAGTAGAACCCTTACCCACTCCTGAAACCCAAAAGCTGAACCTGTTGCAACAGCAGCAAAATATCATGAAGCAGATGTTTCAACATGATAAAACCAGGGATATGATGCAGGCAACAACCATGCCCTCGGGTATGGCCGGAGCCATGATTGCCAATCCGGATACGATGTTACAGGAACATGAAATAGAAGAGTCAGAATTTTCACTGGATTCAGTGCAGGGAGCGTCCAACGAATTGAAAGCCTTGTCGCGCGAAACAAAAACCCATGAAAACACCGCACCCAGAAAAGTGGATAGTCCGTTTGATCTGGAGCAGATTGTCAGCAGGGTCAATTCCGGAAATGGCGACCCTCAGGAAATAACCATGGAACTCAATCCTGAACATCTCGGCAAGCTTACAATGAAAGTCATGCAGGATGGAGATAACCTCTCTGTGGAAATGAGAGTGGATAATCCCATGGCAAAACAAATGATTGAAGCCAGTATGAACGACCTCAAAAACCGGTTCATCGAAAAGGATTTTTCTTTTTCAAATTTCAATCTCTCAGTCAACATTGATCAGCGGTCCAATTCCCAGTTTCAGCAATCGCCCAATCAGGGCGGCTTTGCCCAGGACCATATTGGCGCCACTCAGTCAAACCGTCTGGAACGTGAAGTTCCTGTGATGGCATCAATCCGGAGGCCTTCAGCGGCATCCGGACTCAGTTTATACGCTTAAAGGAGATCTGTATGGATACCACAGCCGTCCAACAGGCATTAGGTCAGGCCAGCAATTCCCAACGCAATGCCGCCGTCAAAACGCATGGGCCGCCCAAAGACAGTAAAGATGGAAAAGAATTGGGAAAGCAGGATTTTCTCAACTTGCTGATGACCCAGATGGCCAATCAGGATCCCATGGACCCCATGGACAGCAAAAGCATGATGGCCCAGCTTTCTGCCATGGGAACCCTGGAGCAATTGCAGAACATGAACTCCAAAATGGATCAACTGCTGACCCATCAGTCTGATATCGCTCAAGCCAGTTCCAGTGTTTATCTGGATAAGGATGTTGAACTCGCAAGTCCAACACTCACCCTGAAAGGCGGGGTTTCCGCACCGGTCACCTACTCACTGGGAGGCGATGCGGCCAAAGTGAGCATTTATATCACGAATGACAAGGGCGACATGGTCCGCACGATCAACATGGATCATCAAGGTCCGGGAGAACACGCTGAAACATGGGATGGAAAGGATGATGACGGTGATGTGCTGTCAGATGGAGCTTTCCGCTATGAAGTGATTGCCAAAACCGAAACTGGCGAAAATATCGAAGTGTCTCAAAATAAAAAAGGCAGAATCTCCAAACTGGATTTCAAAAATGGCCGGTCCATGGTGGAAATCAATGGAGAATGGCTACCTGCTGAAAAAATTCAGCGCTTGGGCAATGACTCTCTGCGCCGTTTTGACAGCGCAATGCCCTTGCCGCTTCGCAAGGATTTAAATACGCGGAAACTTGTGATTCCGCCTGCTTATTCCCAGGCTTCCAAACCTGAGGAAATCAAATAAATGCAATGGATGCATCATTTTTGTTCTGGAAAACAGTCGTAATTGTTCATTTTTAATGGAGTAGTTCTATGAGCTTGCTAGGCGCATTAACAACAGGTTCCAGCGGTGTAACGGCTTTTGGCCGGGCCATGACGGTGGTAGGTAGCAATATCGCTAACGTTAATACCTTTGGTTACAAAGCCGCCCATGTTTCTTTTGAAGACGTGCTTTCTTCGGATTTTCCACAAGGCACAGGCCCTACCAAGGTCAGTCAGGGTGTGGGAATTGCCAGCATCAATCAAAATTTCACTCAGGGCGCGTTTGAACAAACCGAACTGCAAAGCGATATGGCGATCAACGGGGAAGGTTTTTTTACCGTGCAGGATCAGTTTGGCCGACGTTATTATACCCGGGCCGGACAGTTCACTTATGATAAAAATGGTCAACTGTCTACTGACAGAGGATTGAATGTGTTGACCAAGGATGTCGATCCTGTCACCAAAGAAGCTGTTGGACTGCCCAAGCCACTGAAAGTGCTGGGAACGATTGATCCACCTGTACCGACCGGTGATGGACGGATGGATTCCGGTATCAAGGTCGCGGCCAATCTGGATGCGGGTGCCGCTGTGCTGGACACCCCGTTTGATCCAACCAACGTGAAAAGTAATATGTACAATTATTCTACCACCACCACGGTTTATGACCGGTCAGGCGCAGACCACACCGCCACGATTGTCTATCGCAAACGACCGGACATTCCGGAACAGGTTGATCCCAACAGTGGACAGGTGATTCCAGCCATCCGCAACCAATGGGAATGGTACACGCTGTTTGAAGGCGAGGAAGTTGGCCAACGACCGGGGCAAATGGTGGCTGTCGGTGGTGGATTTCTGCAATTTACAGATGATGGCCGGTTGGTTCAATCCACAGGCGGACAATTTATAGCGCAACCAGGAGGTGTGGATCCAAACACAGGTCAGCCCTTACCTTCCGGTCCGCCGATTTTGCAACCGGCACCTGTCAATCCTGACACAGGCAAACCGCAGATCACGGTTGATTTTGGCTCTGACGCACCGCAGGTGATCGGTATCAGTCTTGGTATGGGCTCCAATCCGGATGATCCCAATGATGAACGTACAGGTTTGGAAGGACTCACCCAGTTTGCGTCTCCCAACAGTATTATCGGGGTCGATGCCGATGGGCATCCAAGTGGTACACTGGAAGGCATTGTTGTCGAATCCAGTGGTGTGGTGATGGGTCGTTTTGATAGTGGGTATATGCGACCTATGGGCAAAATTGTCCTCACAAAATTTGACAATCCACAAAAATTGCTCAAACAGGGTGATAATCTGTTTCAAACGTCTCCGCATTCAGGCAAGGCAATTCTTGGTGAACCGGGTGTGGGCGCATTTGGAGAGATTCGCAGTCAGACGCTGGAACAATCCAACGTGGATCTGGCACGGGAATTTGTGAAGATGGTTGAAACCCAGCGCGCCTTCCAGGCCAACGCTAAAACAGTGACCACCGCGGATGAAATGATCCAGGAAATGGTCAACCTCAAACGATAACACAAGGCGCGGGCTTCGGCCCGCCACAGGCTTCAGACATCACTCCTGAAACACAATTCTCACTTCCTCATTTTCTTTGAGATCCCAGCGTATTTGAGCGGAATCGGCATAACAGGCGAGTTCCAGCAATCCATCACTGTTGATCAGGGCCATCAATGGTTCAGATCTTCCGGCTTCATAATGATGATATAACGGGATTTCCTGATTCCTGAAAAAAATTTTTACAGGTCTGGTGTGCCATTGCGATGCACGCAAATTGGTCAGCGCATTCCCGAAACGATCGAACAAAATAACCGTTCCCGCAACATAGCCGGCAGTTTCAACCGAATCAGGGACCTGGAGCTTCTGAAAAGATGAAGCAGGGACGCCCACATCGAACAACGACATTCCACGAGACAAGTGAGCGGCAACAGGAGCAAACACTGCGAGTCCGTCAAAACTGGCATGAGATTGCCAGAAAGGCGTGTGTTTATGAATCCGCACTATTTGTTCCGCAACCACGGTGTTCAGCAGTAGTGAAACAATGCCATTATCAGGGCCGATCCAGATTCCATGAGGTGTTTTTATGGCAAGTCCCCCCCTGTCTGAGCCAACACCGGGATCAATCACCGCAATATGAATCGTATCCTGGGTAAAACTGGGAAGGGAGCGTTGAATACAATAGGCTGCGGCGATGAGATTTTGCGGAGGCAAGTCGTGCGTGATATCCACCAGTGAGACGGATGGCACAATCGAAAGGATTTTACCTTTCATGGCACCCACATAACCATCACGGGTGCCAAAATCAGTGGTCAAAGTGATCACAGGCATAGAACAAATCCTTTATGAAGATGCTAAGGAATGGCAAAAGTAAGTTGTAAAAGTTTGCTCGTGCCCTACGTCCCGTGGGGCACGTTATCCCTCAGGCAAAGCTCTGCTTCGCACCTACCGGAGGTGGGCAATGTCATAAGCAATCAATTAAAGTGCAAAAAAAAATATAATTTTCTGGAATCGTCTATTATTTTGAGTTTTTCTGATTATAACGGACATACCATCCCGCGCGCGGAGGATAAACTGACTATCATAGGAGAACAGTACCATACGCTGAGATCAATCAACCAGCAATATTCTGGTCGCCTCTATAATCATGAATAATGCGAAGATTGGATGGAATAAACGATTGATGGCGAGATGGGAACATGCGTATTTGCTGAAGGTTCTGAAAGGAATCAGTCTGTAGCGTGATTGCCTTGGTGTGTCCACGAACACCTGCCTTTTGAAATTGGGATAACGAAAGACAGGCGTCATGGACACATTTTTCCAGGATTTATGTAGTTTCTGAAATGTCTGATGCCATCATCAATTCATCCTGCGAAAAAACTTTGTCTATATCCAGAATAATCAGGAATCCCTCGTTGTGTTTTCCCATTCCCTTGATAAACTCTGTGTTGAGTTTTGTTCCAATTTTAGGCGGGGGTTGAATGAATTTATGATCCAGTTCAATCACCTCCCTGACAGAATCCACCAATGCGCCAATCACCACCTTCTCTGTGGAAATATGGATTTCCACAATGATGATGCAGGTGTTGACGGTCTTGCTGGTGACCTCCAGACCAAATTTCATCCGCATATCCACCACAGGAACAACGCTTCCGCGAAGATTGATCACACCGCACATGAAGGACGGCATTTGTGGGACTTTGGTGATGGTGGTGACTTCGAGGACTTCCCTCACCTTGTTAATGTCCAGGGCAAATTCCTCGTTATCCAGCGTGAGGGTTAAATATTGAGTGGTTTGAGTTTCCTGTTCAGCCATAAGTTCCTCCTAATACCGCTCGAATGTGTTGTCATCATCCTTATCCTTCAGCATGAGTTTGACACCTGTATCTTTTTCAGCGGGGGCTGATAATTGTTTTTTTGCCTGGAATTGAGAGGTGGCCAATTGTTTTTTGGGCTTGGTCTGCATAGTTTTCCTTCGTTGTGTCTCGACCTGAAAGAAAGCGACCGTATCTTGCAGTCCTTGCGCTTGAGTGGATAGTTCTTCCGAAATGGAAGACATTTCTTCTGAGGCGGAAGCATTTTGCTGAATCACACGATCCAGTTGCTGAATGGCCTGATTGATCTGATCTGCACCAGATTTTTGTTCATTACCAGAAGCCGTAATTTCCTGCACCAGTTCTGCTGTTTTCTGGATGTCTGGCACTAATTTATCCAACATTTCTCCTGCTTTTTCAGCAACTTGAACAGACATTGAAGATAGTTTCGTAATCTCTCCTGCTGCTGACTGACTGCGTTCAGCCAGTTTTCGAACTTCTGAGGCCACAACAGCAAACCCTTTGCCATGTTCTCCGGCTCGTGCTGCCTCAATGGCGGCATTAAGCGCCAACAAGTTGGTTTGACGAGCAATTTCTTCAATGATAGAAATTTTTTGCGAAATATCTTTCATGGCACTGACGGCTTGTCTCACCGCCGTCCCACTCTCTCTGGCATCCTTGGATGCTTTGGACGCGATATGATCCGTTTGTTTGGAATTATCCGCGTTTTGCTGAATGTTGGAGGACATTTCTTCCATGGATGATGACACTTCCTCAATAGAAGCGGCTTGTTCTGTCGCGCCTTGTGACAAAGACTGGGCGCTTTGGGTAATCTGTTCGGAACTCATGGTGAATTGTTGGGTTGCGTCATTGACTTGTCCCAGCACATTCTTCAAAATACTTACTGTCTTCTCCATTTCGCCATAAACCCCTCTCAATCCATGCGTATCAAAAGCAATCATCAAGTTCCCTTCGGCTATTTTACGCATCACCTCCGCAAGCGTTCCGGGTTCATTCCCCAATTGTTTCAAAATGCCTTGTGTAATAATGGTTCCAATTAAAAGACTGACCAACACGCCCAACACACCGCCAATAATCAGGACCATCTTGGTTTGAGATTCCAAGCGTTCCATGTCTTCACTCCTTTTGCCTAATAAAGAGCTTTCTTCATTGATCATGTCACTGATGATTCCTCTCATTCCATCCATGGACTGCTTCCCTTTTCCTGACGCGATGAAACTAACCACATCCTCTGTTGTCTTGCGACCGTCATTGGCCTCACGACGTAATTTTATGAGCGCGTCAATTTCATCAGCAAACCAGCGGTTGTATTGTTCCCGCAAACGGTTGAATCGTTCTTGCTGTTTCATGTTATCAGAGGTTAATGATTTTGCTTTATTGAAATGTTCTTCAAAGGCAATTTTGCCACCATTGAGCGGTTCCAGAAAGTTTTCCTTGCCTGTAATGGCGTAGCCTCTTTCACCTGTCTCAATGTTAATCAGCGATTCCAAAATTCCGTTGACCTCGCCGATGACCTGATACGTATGAATATTCCATTTACTGGCCTGGCCTTGATTGGAGAAATTTACATAACTGACAGATATAACGACCAACAGTATTACGACTACAGTTCCAAAGCCCATCGTTAATTTACGACCCATTTTCATATGATCCAACCACGCCATAAAATCCTCTTCAAAATAGTTTTTGTTTAAGCTTGATGACTAAAGAATGTTCCACAAAAATTAACCGTAGCAATGAGTTAACTTTCATAGAACCCCAGCGACGACTAAACTCATCACATCCTGGTAAGTGAAGTGTCAGTTTGAAAAGTGTTTATCAAGATCATTCAGAGTTTTTTCTGCGATGCTCCGTCTCAACACAAACAAGGTTACACAGTCATTTGTTGGCGTGACTCAAATTAACCGATCATGACATTGACCGGAGGTGGGTCATGGAACGGTTACGAACGGGACGTTCGTAACCAGAACGTTTTCCCTGTTATTTTTTGAATGGTCCTAAAACGCGGATTTTTCCATTTTTGCAGGATCCATATATGAAAATTGTGACCGTGTTTTTAGATCAATTGTATGCGTCGCGTATTTTACCAGTTCATTTCTGCCGCAGGCTTCAAACCCCTGATGCTGGTTCATGAACCAGGCGTAAATCATTTCGGAAATACGCCGCATTCTGTAACTTTGCACTGCGGCCCAACGGTTTCCCCCCCCACGTATACGCCAATAATCTTCACGATCAATGATACTGACCACCGAATACGCCTTGCGACCTTGCGGAGTGTCAATTTCAATAATACCGCTGTTGCCATTCAAGCCCCGCACAAATCCAGTCTTGTCCCAGATTTTCACCGAATCAAACTGTTCAAAACAGGTTCCATCTTTAAGTCGGTCGCGTGAATGTCGGTGTCCTTCAATACCGAGCAGACTCAACATGAATTCAGAAGCCTGCTGATTGTCTTCCTGACTGAAGCCCGAGCCAAGAATCCTCTTTTTCCAGATTCTCGCGAACAAACGGTTCAGATCGCTGGCTGAGATTTTATTCTGGTAAGTCCGGCCTCCTGCGGGAATATATTCCACCAGTTTGAGGTGATTGTACAAGCCTGTGTTTCTCAGCAGTTCAGACACATGCTCAGGTCCGCCCAGTGTT
Source organism: SAR324 cluster bacterium (assembly GCA_015232315.1). Taxonomy (NCBI): domain Bacteria; class Deltaproteobacteria; species SAR324 cluster bacterium. The sequence continues at coordinate 63,810 of JADFZZ010000001.1, forward strand.
TTCAAAATATGATTGGTGCTGTAGTTGCTGCTGAGATTGATCATGCTTCTCAGATGACGATACAGAGAATCGGTATGGGTGATATGCCCGCGATACCATTCCAGCATGTAGGCATGCAACACTGGAACCTTGATCAGACTGGCAGCTTTTACCTGTTCCTGCGCCTTCACAGACACCAGCATTTGCCCTGTTTCAAGGTCCTGAACCATCAGTTGCAACTGATCTTTACCACCACCACCATTCAGTTTATTCTTTTCGATAAACCCAAACACAGCCTGTTCCAGATAAGAAGTATATTCTGAACCTGTTGAATGTTGTTTATCCAGATTTGGTTGCGGTTGGTAATGCCGGAGATATTTTTCCTGAGTCCAGCCTTCAGAGCCATCAGGCAGAACAACCTGAACCCACCCTCTTGAATCGTGACGGTTGACAATCCTGAGATGACTGCCTTTGCTCAACATCCGGATTGTCTGGGATTTTGCCTGAGGCTGTTGTTTTAAATTAAGTCTGCTGACCCGGGTAATGGCATAATCTGGTGCCGATACCGCAGGGAAGGAAAATCCTGTTGTCATTAATATTACAACGATTGATAGTAATTTGGCCCATCCTGGGCCTGAAAAATTGCGCGTCATGCTCAATCTCAAAAAAAATTTGATACTCATGAAATGGAAAAACGTTCATTCCAATACGCAAATTTCATACCGTCAGAGGCGATTGCTTTGAATAATATTATGACAGTGGCTCTTGATCAGGGCTGTTCATTGCTCCTTATTTTGAGCGTCAGGATGGCGGCGGGGATTACATGTCCCGTAAACGCCAACAATCGTAGGTTTAAGTGCGAAGGGGCTGTTATTCTGTGTCTCTTCTTGATCAAGAGAGGACGTCAAACTTCAGTATTTGCGGGGATGGTGGAGGGCAAAATCTCAATGGATTGCAACAGTGCTTTGAGTACCAGTGCGGCCTGTGTCAGTACCTGAGTGGCGTTTTTAAAAAAATCCGCCAAAAATTCCGCATTACCAAAATCAGAAATAACACGAAACGCATGGGCTGGAATCCCATACTGACTGCAAACTGCCATGACCGGCGCGCTTTCCCAATCTCCACACCATGCGCCATAAGTTTCCCATAAGATTTGTTTCTTGAGATCATTATCAATATTCTGGTCTGACGAAACAATAATGCCTGAATGAATTGAAAAATTCTCGCAGCAGGACTGCGCTATGAATTCAGTGCCGGACTGCAACAGACCAAAATCATCAGGCATACAATAAGCGGCTGTTCGATAGGACAATACCATATCCCCGATAGCGGAATGAGGCGCAATCGCGCCGGCTGTCCCGAAATTAAGAATATAACCCGGATGATACGTTTCAATCAGCAGACGGGTGGCTTTTCTGGCCGCATCCTTTCCCGGGCGTCGGCTGATCACGACAATGATTTGGCAGTCACCACGATTCCAGCGAATCCAGCGGTGTCCCCTGTCAAACACAAATTCTGGTTCAGGAAACCATGAAATCAGACTGAGGGCTTCAAGTTTCAGCGCACAGACGACACCCAAAACAATTTTTTTGTCAGAGACTCTCATGGCTCATACTCAACAATTGATTAATACCTTCAGCTTCAATCTTACGCGTCATTGCGGGATTCCTGCCGGCAGTCGTGGAATTGTCTGTGTCAGTGGCGGTTCTGATTCTGTGGCGTTGTTGTTATTGCTGCTGGAATTGCGCCAGTCCCTGAATCTGGAATTGCATGTGCTGCATTTTAATCATGGATTGCGTCCGGAATCGCTTGAAGAACAACAATTTGTTGAACAACTGGCACAAAAACACAATATTTCCTGCACCGTAAAAATTTCGGATAAGCTGATTTTAAAAAAAACAGCCCTTCAGGAACAGGCCCGAACTTGGCGTCTTCAAGAAGCACAAATTCTGCGGAAAATCATTCAAGCCGACTGGATTGCCACAGCCCATCATCAACAGGATCAGCTTGAAACGCTATTGATGAAATGGTTACGAGGGGTTCACCTCTCTCATTTCAGCGGAATGGCCTGGCGCAGAGACCATCAGATTCGTCCGTTGCTGAACATCAGCAAACAGGAACTTCAGGATTATTTAAAGGACCGTCATCAATCATGGAAAGAAGACGCGTCCAATCAATCCTCCAAATATCATAGAAACAGGGTGCGACTCGAACTTCTGCCGCTGTTGAATGACTTGGCTCGTGAAAATCTTGACGCGCGTCTTCAAGACATGAGCGAACAAAGTCAGCAACTGAAAGAGTTGCTTGAGTCGTTACCAGTTCCCGCTGGACTCAGCATGGAGGCCTTGTCATGGAATCTTGAGGAATGGCACACACTTCCTGTTTTACAGCGTGATCATCTTCTGCATCAATGGATTTTGATCAGAACAGGAGAGCATCTGACTTATGCGAAATTAAAGTTAATCCAACGGGAGCTTTTTACAGACAGGATCTCAAACGAGCATCAACTTTCCAGTCATTGGAGACTATTGCGTCAGAACAGAACCCTGAGTTTGCGATCAACAGTCACGTCATCCAACACGATGATTTCAACTGAAAATGGAATTCAGCTCATCCACCCGTCAGCATGGATCGTTCAAATCACTGTTTTGTCTGGCAATGTAACGATGTCACCGGCAGAAGGAATTGTGCTGTATAACATTCCGCCCGGAACATGCCTCGAACTCCGAAACAGACTTCCCGGAGATGTCTTTCATCCACCTTGGAAGGAACATCCGGTAAAAATCAAAGATTTTTTAAGAGATCAGCACATTCCCCTGGAGCAACGGGATTTCCTGCCACTGATCGTGGTGGATGGAAGGGTCGGGGCCATTTATCCGCGTTTCCGCTCTATCCGCCAGGAAGCGAGCCATTCTTCGTATCCTCCTGTTTTGATCCGTATTGAGCGCAGGCATTATTTCCCCAAAAACTGCCTGTGATTCCTAATGTGGCATTGGCCGCGTTTTACCGGTCAGCCTCAGAAACAGGGGGCGACTGGTATGGCATTTTTGACAAGTTCAAGGATCATGTTTTTTTTCTGATTGGAGATGCCACAGGGCATGGTGCTCCGGCGGCTCTTGTAACGGCAGGAGTGTGTGCCTCTTCCCGGATGCTGGAAGAATTATGGAGCAGAACAGAACATGTTTCTTCGCCCGCGGAGGTCATGACTTATCTGAATAAATCGGTCTATGACAGTGGACATCCGCACTTTATGATGACTTTTTTTATTTTGTCGCTCAATTTGAACACATTGACCATCACTTATTCTAACGCCGGTCACAACTTCCCATTTCTCATCCGTTCCAGTTCAGAAGAACTTGTACCGTTACTGAATAAAAATCCCGTAAGCGTTCAGCCGTCAGTTATCAGTTTTCAGGAATTCTCAAGGCCTGGAAGCCAAACGATATTTTCTGCTATTGAGTTATAATGCTTCTGAAGCGCATAAACACTGAAAGCTGAATACTGAAAGCTGAACGCTTACAAAATCCCTTGTTAGGGTACAGTTTGGAAACCCGGTATGTTGAAGATGAGACAAGGAGGGAATGGGGGGATAAATTGTTTTTTTATACCGATGGACTTATTGAAAACATGAATGAACAGGAGCAATGCTGGAATCAAAGAAATTTGCGGACGTTTCTAAAACAGCACGCTTCTGATTCAGCCTCCATGCTAACCGGCAAACTGGTTCAAAATATCCAGGAGTTTTACGGTAGCCATCCCATGAATGATGATGTGAACCTCCTCTGCGTTGAACTCAATCCTGACGCTGTCGGAGGACAAATCTATTGATCCATCAGTTATTAAAAATGGAGCTATGATGATTCACCGGGTTTGGGGGGTGTCACGTAGGGGCAGAACTATTATCCCTCTGGTTTCTCTGGCTGACGGAAGTACCTCCCGGTTGAAAGTTTCCTTGTGGGGAGCCGATTTTTAAAGCATCACTAATGAACGATAAAAGAATAACATGGAAACTTTTACCAAAAAATATCTTCTATTAATATGTCCCTCATGTGGGTCTCATGTAAGAAATTGACATTCCATGATGTGAATTCTATCATTCAGATTGATGGCTTACAATAATGTTTCAATCCTCTCACCTACAGAATGCAATGCTTGATTTTAATGGATATCAATCAAGAATAACAAACATCTGTCAAAAGTTTTCCGTACTTCGGCTGGATGTGGTCGGTTCTGCATCAAGAGATGATTTTGATCCTCAAAAGAGTGATCTGGATTTTTTGATTCAGTTTGAGGGAAAAGAAAACCTTTTTAACAGATATTTTGAATTAAAGTTTGAGCTCGAAAAATTATTTGGAAGAAAAGTTGACCTTATTCAAGAACAGGCAATCATTAATCCTTATATTAATCAATCAATTCAACATGATCGAAAAATAATTTATGCAGCATGATCACAAAGCGTATCTTTATGACATCTTGCAAGCATGTCTCTCGATCCTTGAGTATACAAGGGAGATAGATTATAAAGGATATCTCCAAAATAGAATGATCCAAGATTTGGATTCTTCTGGCTGGAATTTTACAACAGGGACATTGTCCAAAAACAACCTGACTTGCACAAAAGATGATGACTTCTTGTGAATCAATGGAAGTTATTTAGAGTATTCCTTCAGACCCACGCTCTTCCAACTCAAATATGGATCACCCATCTGATGCTGAATTAACACGCCCCTCATATTGGTCTAACTGAACATGGAGATCTTATACAAAAAGCGCAGATTTTTCATGTGGTGAACAGTTGCCGAACAATAAATATTTAGGGGGGTGTGTTATGGAGTCATTGATGCAGAAATTTGAAAACGCATTACAATGCCAGGATGAGAGTGACTGTGACACATGCATCACAAAACATTGTCTAAAAAGTCCGAAATTCAAGGAACTCTGCTATGCCAGAGATCTGGCAGAAGCCGCATGTCGGGCAAAGTCTACATTTCTGGCCAGCATGAGCCATGAGATCCGGACTCCCATGAATGCTGTGATCGGAATGAGTAATTTGCTGTTGAAAACCAGATTGACCGCCAAACAGAAGGAATATGCAGAGTCGATCCAGATTAGTGGCAACCACCTTCTGACCCTCATCAATGACATTCTGGATTTATCAAAAATTGAAGCCCATAAGATGTCTCTGGAATATCAACCCTTCGGTTTAAACGCTTGCGTTGAGGAAGTGATGGATATCTTTGGGGCAAATTTAAGACCTAAAAATGTAGAGTTGATGTATCTGATTGATCCGGAACTCCCTAAAGTCATTTCAGGCGATATGACTCGTTTGCGTCAGATTTTAGTCAACCTCTTGAGCAATGCTCTCAAATTCACACATCAGGGAGAAGTTTTATTATCCATCGGGATTCAGTCGGTTTCAGAAAATGAAATTGAGCTATTGTGTTTTGTCAAGGACACCGGAATCGGGATTTCTGAAAGTCAAATCCAACATATTTTCGACTCATTTTCACAGGCGGAACAATCTACCACGCGCAAATATGGTGGCACCGGGCTGGGTTTATCGATCTCTTCACAGTTGGTCCAAATGATGGGTGGCAGGATGTGGGTGGAGAGCCGGGTCGGTTATGGCTCAACCTTTTATTTTACCTTCAAAACCAGAGAGGTTTCATATGAGGAACAGGCCTATCTTCAGCAAAACATCCCGGAACTCCTGAATTACCGTGTGCTCCTGATTGACCACAACCCGACACACACGTGCATTTGGAAAACACAACTGGAACATTGGGGTCTGCGTGTTCGGACCACCGACTCCATTGAAGTTGCGTGTGAATGGCTTGCTGCGGGCTACAGATTTGACAGGGTCATACTGGATTTTGAGGCACTTCAAACCCCTAAAGAAATTAAAAGGTTGAGAGAGAAAAGTCAGGTTCCGAATCTCCCGATATTGCTGTTCGCCAACATCCTGCAACCGCTACCGGATGAACCAAACTTGGTCTGTTTGCAAAAACCATTGAGGCAGTCACAAGTTTTCAGGGAACTTCTAAAAATGGTAAGGTGTAATCCTGAAGCCGCATTGGTCGAAAATATTGATGAGCAGGATCCTTCAACTCAGAAGAACCCTTTAAGAATTCTGGTTGCCGAAGATAACGAAATGAACCAGATTTTCACGATGGATCTGCTGGAATCAATGGGGTATCAGGCTGAATTGGCAGGCAATGGAATGGAAGCCCTGCAATTGTTGGAACAACAGTCATTTGATGTCATTCTGATGGATGTCGAAATGCCCATCATGGGTGGGTACGAAACCACTGAATGCATTCACCAAACCTACTCTGATGACGATCGCCCCATTGTGATCGCATGCACTGCCGAAGCTCAGGAAGCGGACCAAACCAGATGTTTGGAAGCAGGTATGGATGATTATCTCAGCAAACCCATTGACGAAGATAAACTCCTGGAAAAGCTGGTGCGTTGGGAGCATAAAATCAAGGATCGCAATAAACTGCTCAAGAGTGAGCAAAAACCGATCCTGGAGCAGAATACTCTTTCAGGACTCAAACCGGACACTCAAAAAAGGCTGTTTCAACTATTTATGGAAACAGCACCTGTTTCCATCAGTAAAATCAGACAAGCCGCAGAAATCGGGAATTGTGAACAACTTGAGAAAGAAAGTCATTATTTTAAGGGAAGTTGCATAGCGATAGGAGCCTCTCAGTTATCGTCCATGTGCAAAATTCTTCAGAAAAAAGGCCAGAACAAGGATTTGTCAAACATTGATTTCATCTTCAAACGCCTCGACCGAATTTATCAAACGACAATTGACGAATTAAAACATGATGTCACGGATAAGGCTCACAGGATGGTACTCTCTCGTCAAACAGAATCCGTCACAGCAAATCCTTGCGTTTGAGATAGAATAAGGTGAAGAGCGCGATAACCATAATCGCCAGCATGCACAAGGGGTAGCCCCATTTCATGCCCAGTTCCGGCATATGGTCAAAATTCATCCCGTAAATTGTGGTGATCAGCGTGGGCGGCATGAAAATTCCTGAAATGATGGTGAGAACCTTCATGACATGATTGAGCCGGGTGCTGGTCGCGGAATGAAACGCGTTGCGAGAAGCGGAAAGCGTGTCCCGATACGTGACCACCATATCCACCAGTTGAGCTGTCTGTTCATACAAATCCCGAAAATAAATCAGATTGCTTTCTTCTACAAAATCCAGTTGCCCTTTTTGCAAAAACCGGATGGCTTCTCTCATTGGAAGCAAAAAGTTATGAATAGCCATGATTTCCCTGCGTAAATAATAGATTTGCTGCAATTGCTGGGGTTCCGGCGCATTCATGATGGCTTCCTGCAACAACTCAATCTGCTGTTCAATCTGTTCCATATTTTTGAAATAATTTTCTACGACAGCGTCAATCAGGGTATAGACGAGATAATCCGCGCCCATTTTTCTGATTTTATTATGGGTGTTTCTCAGATTTTTCCGGACACTGTCAAAAATCCCAAAGTCATATTCCTGCAACGTAATGACAAAATGATCCCCCAGGATGAACGCGATTTGACCCCGGCGAACTTTTCGATATGGAACGTCATAAAAAATATTTTTCAGGATGATCAACAGGCAATTGGAGAATTCTTCGATGCGTGGAGGTTCATGGATGTTCAGAATGTTTTTCAGTAGCAGAGGGTGCATTTCAAACAGATGCTGGATTTGCGGAATAATGCGGTTGTCATGAAAGGAACACAGATCCAGCCAGGAAACCCCCTGTTCAAGGCTCAGGGAAAAACCCAGTTCCTTGAGTGGTTTCTCTTCAAAAAAAGTCGCATCGTAATTGGTGAGCACAAGGCTTGGGAGTTTCATGGGTCAAAACCATTTTTTACGTTTAAAATAGCCCAGCATGAGCAGCATCAGCCAGACCATGACAAGAATCACCAGCGGATATCCCAGATTCCAGTGAAGTTCAGGCATGTGCTCAAAATTCATTCCGTACACGCTGGCAATGAATGTTAAGGGAATAAAAATGGTGGAAAGCATGGTCAGGGTTTTCATGACTTCATTCATTTTATAATTCATGCTGGATATGTAGGTATCCACCATGTCGGTCAAAATATCGCGTATGGAAACAAACATTTCCATAGCCTGACTCATATGGTCATAGATATCCCGAAAATAAATCAACGTGGATTCCCTGATGAGTAGCGTGTCACGCTTCTGCAAGGCTCGCATGGCATCAATCGATGGCAGGATTATTCCCCGCAGCCAGATGATTTCTTGTCGGAGATTGTGAATTTCTTCAAGAACTTCCGCCGACGGCGACGATAGCACGGTTTCCTCTATCCTGTTCACTTTCCCATAGATCCGTCCCAGCACCACAAAGTAATAATCCACCACGGCATCAATCAGCGCGTACAACAAATAATCTATCCCCATTTTTCGAACTTTCCCGGTATTTTTTCTAAGCCGTTCGATGATGGGATTGAAAGTGATGCCACTGACTTGCGGAAATGAGACCAGAAAATCTGCGCCCAGGATAAAACTGATTTGAGGTGTCTGGATTTCATGGGTCTGGTCGTCGTAATTGATTTCTTTCAGAATCACCAGCAGTGTTTCTTCATACAGTTCTGTTTTGGGACGCTGATCGTCACTGGTGATATCTTCCATCAACATCGGATGGATCTCGAACACACGGCCAAACTGTTCCATGAACTGACTATTGTGTGTTTGATGCACATGAATCCAGGTCATGGATTGCCCACCCGATTCCTGGGAAATCGGCAAATACCATAAATCCATGTTGGATAAATCTGCTTCATACAATTCACGCTCATGAAACACGTTTGCGTTAAAACTCATGACGGTCATCAGCAGTGAACCCTGTGGAGTGCTTTCTGTGTTTTTCTGACTTTGATCCATAACATCTCAAAATGCGCTTATAATAAAGAATGGGCCTGACTCAATTTCATATCTCCGGAAACTCTATGAATCAAGTGATCATTCAATGACCAAAGGTTAATGAAGGCCTAATATCTGCCAAACAATATCAGTCTAATCTCATGGACAGGTGAATCACCTACAGGGGAGACCAATCAAAAACCTGTAGCAAGGAGGGAACCATGACGATCATGGAATTGATTCATTCACATCAAGAGTGGCTGAGTAGTGATGGCCATTCAGGAAAACAATTCAATGCATTTAATCTCAGAAGATATGCTATTGAATTGCATAGCGCTGATTTGCGTGGCTGTGACTTACGCTATGCCAATCTATCGGGATTGCATTGCAGTCATATCAATTTTAAGGATGCGGATCTATACCATGCCGATCTAAGCAATGCTCAATTGTATGATTGTTGTTTCGATCATGCCAAAATGGAAAAAGTTGATTTAAGTGATTCCAATTTGTTTGGCAGTACCTTTCAGGATACATTTCTCAGTTCCGCGACACTGACAGGCTCGGAGTTTTGGAATACCTCATTCCTGAATGCTGATTTGCAAAACGCGATGTGCGACAAAACCCAATGGGTTAACGCCGGGTTAACAAATGCCAATCTGGCTGGCACCAATTTCAGTCATGCTCAGTTGTATGGAGTGGATTTTCGTGGTGCGTATCTGATCTGGACCAATTTTAACTGTGCCCTGCTGGAGTCGTGTTTCATTCAAAAAAACGATATCAAACAGAAATACTTATTTTGCCTTACCTATGAAAAACTGATGCAGTTATGTTTGCATCAGCAACGTCATTCCGGGGTTATCAGTAAACGATCATTCATGGTTGTTGAGTGACTCTTTTGTTCAACGGTCTCAACCATCCGTGAACATGGAAAGAGTCCTCAAACAAAAGTTTTGTCCCTCGCTAATGAAACTCTAACAATGTCATAATACATTTCACGGGCGTCAATGGCGATGCGGTGGTTGAGGGAGTTTGCTTCCTGCTGAAGAAGGCTCCCTCTCATTTTAATCAAATAATTTGGAGTAGTGATCTATGGCACGATATATCCTGACAGGGATGATTGCTATGTGTCTTGCCGGGCAAGTAGCATTCGCCCAGGTGAAACTGGACAGCAATCTGAAAAATTATAAAAAAACAACAGGCGTTTCAGGAAATCTGAACAGTGTGGGTTCTGATACCCTGAATAACCTTATGACGTTCTGGGCAGAAGGATTTCGCAAGGCCTATCCGAATGTCAACATCCAGATCGAAGGCAAAGGTTCCACCACAGCGCCACCGGCTCTGATCGAAGGAACCGCCCAGTTGGGACCAATGTCCCGAAGCATGAAATCCCAGGAAGAGGAAGCTTTTGAAAATAAATATGGCTTCAAACCCACCCGGATTGGTGTGGCGCTGGATTCTCTGGCGGTTTTTGTCAACAAGGATAATCCGGTCAAAGCACTCTCACTGGTACAGGTGGACGGAATTTTCTCCCAGAACCGCAAAGGTGGATCTGCGGAAATTACCATCTGGGGCCAATTAGGTCTGAGCGGACAATGGGGAAATATGCCTATCAGTCTGTATGGCCGTAATTCAGCTTCTGGAACCTATGGTTATTTCAAGGAAACTGCTTTGTTCAAAGGCGATTACAAAAACAGTGTGAAAGAACAGCCGGGATCCGCTTCCGTGGTCATGGGCGTCACTGAAGACATGGGTGGCGTTGGCTATTCCGGAATCGGCTATAAAACCTCCGGTGTCAAAGCAGTCCCTCTCTCAAAAAAAGATGGGGAAACCGCCTATGAACCATCCTATGAAAATGTGTTGAATGGCAAATATCCATTGTCACGGATGCTGTATGTTTATGTGTCCAAAGCACCCAACCAACCCATTGATCCCCTGGTTGGCGAATTCCTCAGATTTGTCCTTTCCAAACAGGGACAGGAAATTGTGGTGAAAGATGGTTATCTCCCCTTGACCGGAAAAGTGATCGAAAAACAACTCGATCTTCTTAAATAATAATGGGAAAAGAAAAAAACTTTAGAACCTCCCCCCTCTCATCATTGAACTAAGGATGGGAGATCATGCTGCCTTTTACGCTCCCCTGTGAGAGGCAGATATGGGGGAATTCATGCGCAACCGGGCTTTTTCATGTCATTTCTTCAACGTTCCTATTCCAACGGAATCAATCTGAAATGATGTCATTCTAAATGAAATGAAGCCTCTTCAATTGATTCTTTTGCCGTTCCTAAGGAACGTTCAAAAAATAACATGGAAAACTTTCTGGTTACGAACGTCCCGTTCGTAACCGTTCCATATTTTTACAACTTATTCTGTTACCGTTCCTAAGAAACCAACTGGCACCATGGGTATCACTTATTAACAGGGAGAAAGTGTGGGCGCATCCGTCTTTGATAAAGCCAAACGAACAGATAAAATCGCCCGTATCATCATCACCTGGGGTGGTATTTTTGTGATCGTGTGTGTGATCGGAATTCTGGTTCTGATCGCGAAAGTCGCGATTCCGCTGTTTTTACCGCCGACCGCTGACAATATCGCCCGGTTTCAGCTTCCGGAAAAAACCAAGGCTCTGGCTGTCGGGATGGATGAATATCTGGAAACAGGATTTGTGCTGTCAAGCGATGGGCATTGGCGTTTTTTCTCTCTGACTGACGGAAACACCCTGGATGAAGTGACGTCCCAACCTGCTCTTGAAAATGCGACACTGATTTCCGTGGCGCAACACGAAGGCCTGAAATATACGCTGGTCTGGAGCGATGGACGCACCACCCTGGAAGAAGTCTCGTTCAGACCTGTTTTCTCCGGAAGCGATCGCAGCATCCAGCACAAGTTAAAAACCATAAAATCCTTTTCTGCCCCTGAACAACCTTCCCCATTTGTTTTTATACGCTATTCCGAGCATTCTGATGAAAAAGTGACCACAGCAGTCCGTCTGAATGAGGACGGACTGCTTCAGGTCAATCAATCCGTAACCCGTGAAAATATGTTTGGCGATGAAGAAACTGAAGATGCGAACGCAACGCTTCCAACAGAACTTCCCGGAAAAATCATTGCGGCCACGCTGGATGGTCAAGGTAAAAAATTATATGCGGGCACAAGCAATGGTTATCTGTTGCGCTGGAATCTGGAAACCATCGGAGAACCCCGCTTTGTGGAAAAAACCCTGGCATTTGAGGATGGCCGGGCCATCACGGCACTGGGGATGATTTTTGGTGGCAACTCACTGGCTGTCGGCGATGAAAAAGGCGGACTTACCACATGGTTTCCAGCATTGGTGGAAGGCAGTAGCAACATTCGGAAAATGCAGAAAATTCATGATCTGGAAAGTCAGGAGTCCGCCATTGTCAGCATTGTGCCTTCCCGGCGTGACAAATCCCTGACAGTCCTGGAACAAAATGGCACCCTGCACGCGCATCACATGACGAGTGAGCGGCATCTGCTTCAACTTCGAGGCGATACGCCACTCAAAATTGTGAACGACTCGTCTCGTGGCAACGGATTGATTGGCCTGGACGAAAAAAATCAGGTTTATGTCTGGGCTGTGGATAACCCTCATCCGGATGTGAGCTGGAAACTCCTGTTTCAGGAAATCTGGTATGAAAGTTATCCCGAGCCGGCCTATGTCTGGCAATCTTCTTCGGCCAGTGATGATTTTGAACCGAAATACAGTCTGATCCCCCTGGTATTCGGTAGCTTCAAGGGAACCGTCTATGCCATGCTGTTTGCGATTCCCCTGGCGTTGTTGGGGGCCATTTATACCAGTCAGTTTGCGCAGGATTCTTTCAGGAATGTGATCAAACCCGCGGTGGAGATCACCGCCGCCATGCCATCGGTGATCATTGGTTTTCTCTGTGCCTTGTGGTTGGCGCCGATCATTGAGTCGTATGTGGTCAGTGTGTTTCTGGTCATGATGGTGCTTCCCTTTGTCTTTGCTGGCTTTGTGGGGTTGTGGCACAGAATTCGACATCTTGATTTTGCCAAGCATGTGGAACAGGGCTATGAATTTTTGATGATCCTTCCCGTGCTGATTGTTTCAGTTGCCCTTGCGCTCTGGCTGCAACCCCTGGTGGAAACCGCGTTTTTCGGCGGTGATTTCAAACTCTGGCTGTTTCAGGAAATGGGCCTGCGTTATGACCAGCGCAACAACATCATTATTTCCTTCGGTCTGGGGTTTATGGTCATTCCCATCATTTTTACCATTGCGGATGATGCCTTGTCCAATGTGCCGTATAATCTGAAAGCCGCGTCGCTGGCCTTGGGCGCAAGCCGCTGGCAAACGGTCTGGCGTGTGGTGCTCCCCTCCGCGAGTTCAGGGATTTTCGCGGCGATTATCATTGGTTTTGGCCGGGCTATTGGTGAGACCATGGTGGTGCTGATGGCCACTGGCAATACCCCGATCATGGACTGGAGTCTGTTCAACGGCATGCGAACCCTGTCTGCGAATATCGCGGTGGAGATTCCGGAAGCACCCGCGGATGGCACCTTGTATCGCATTCTGTTCCTGTCCGCGGTGTTGTTGTTTCTGATCACGTTTGTCCTGAATACATTAGCGGAACTTATTCGCCATCGCTTACGTAAACGCTACGGCCAAATGTAATTTTCCCTGCCTGGAGACTTCATGTCAAATTCTGATAGCAAAAAACCATACTGGTCCATTGGTGAACCGATGGTCTGGATTACCGGCCTTGCACTGAGTATCACCTTACTGTCCGCAATCATTCTGCTATTGGTTGTGATGCGAAATGGATTGGGCGTGTTCTGGCCTTCCGAAGTGCTGGACTTCCAGCAAAAAGATGGCTCACGAGCCATCGGTGTTCTGATGCAGACAGAGGATCATCCCCACACTGGAAAACAACGATTTCAGCTTTATACTGGCAATCGGGACATCTATGGACTGGATTTTCGCTGGGTGGATGCCGCGGATATCCGGGAAACCTCAGTTCCGGAAAAGCTGATTGTGCTGGAACGCATGGAATATGGAAATTATCTGGGTTTTCTGAAAAATGTGGAATCTCCTGCGTCTCATGCCCTGGAATCACAGGAGTTGACTCAGAAATTTGAAGAAATCCTGGATTACGCTCATGAACGGAAAAAAGACATTGAAGCAATTGAAGACCAGATCACCGAGGTGAATTATGCGATGGAAAATATCCTGCGTCATGAATTGAAACTCAAATATAAGAAAGTTCCCGGAGATGATCCCGAATTTCAGGAAATCAAGGACCAAAAAGCTCAGTTGCAGAAAAAATTCCAGGACCTGATGGTCCAACAGAATCAGAAAATCCAGGAACTCTCGGTATTCACCGCTGAGTTTGAAGACGCGTCCGGCAAGACAAACCAAATCCCGGTCATGAATATTGTCCGGTTTTTTTATCCCAATCAAATGTCTGTTCCGCAAAAAGTCGGATTCTATATTGGAAAAATCCATGAACTGCTGTTTGATGAACCCCGGGAAGCGAACACTGAAGGCGGACTCCTGCCGGCGATTTTCGGCACAGTGATCATGGTGCTCCTCATGAGCATGTTTTCCTTTCCGCTGGGCGTGATCACCGCCGTGTATCTGCGAGAATACGCCAAAGAGGGCTTTGTCGTCAGGCTGGTACGCATCGCGGTGAATAATCTTGCGGGAATTCCCTCCATTGTCTATGGCGTTTTTGGACTGGGCTTTTTTGTGTACGGTATTGGTAGCACCATTGATCAACTGTTTTTTCCTGAAGTTTTACCGACCCCAACCTTTGGAACCGGTGGTATTCTGTGGGCCAGTCTAACCCTTTCCCTGCTCACAGTGCCGGTTGTGATTGTGGCAACCGAAGAAGCCTTGGGCTCGATTCCTTCTGGAATCCGTGAAGGTTCACTGGCATTGGGCGCTACCAGATTTCAAACCCTGATGCGGGTCGTATTGCCCATGTCTTCACCCGGCATCATGACCGGATTCATTCTGGCCATGGCTCGTGCCGCCGGTGAAGTGGCTCCTCTGATGATCACCGGAGTGGTTAAATTGGCACCATCACTGCCGATTGATGGAAGGTTTCCCTTTGTGCACCTTGAACGTAAATTCATGCATCTTGGATTTCATATTTATGATGTGGGTTTTCAATCCCCCAATGTCGAAGCGGCCAAACCGATGGTGTTTGTCACCACGTTTTTACTGGTGTTGATTGTTCTGGGGATGAGCAGTGTGGCGATTTATATGCGCAACAAAATGAAAAAACGCTACACCATCAAATCCTTTTGAGAGGAACAGACTATGGCTGAAAAAACTATGACAGAAAAATATGTGATCAATGATCCGATCCTCACAGTCAGGAATCTGGATTTTTTTTATGGAACGTCCCAAGCGTTGTTTCAGGTTGAAATTGAAATACCGCGTCATGAAGTCACTGCATTTATCGGCCCCTCCGGTTGTGGGAAATCTACCTTTTTAAGATGCCTGAACCGGATGAATGACCTGGTGGACGCTACCCGTATGGTGGGCAGTATCAAACTGGATGGGGAAGAAATCAATTCACCTGTTACGGATGTGATCCGCTTGCGCAGAAAAGTGGGCATGGTGTTTCAGAAATACAATCCGTTTCCCAAAACCATCTATGAGAATGTGGTGTATGGCCTGCGGATTGCCGGGATCAATGACAAAAAAACACTGGATGAAGTGGTCGAAAAAAGTTTGCGAAGAGCCGCCTTGTGGGATGAAGTCAAGGATCGTCAGCACACCTCGGCCTTGGGGCTTTCCGGTGGGCAGATGCAACGCTTATGCATTGCCCGGGCAGTGGCGGTGAACCCCGAAATCATTCTGATGGATGAACCCTGTTCCGCCCTGGATCCACGATCGACCTCCAGAATCGAGGACTTGATCGCTGAGTTGCGCTCAGATTACACCATCATCATTGTGACGCATAACATGCAGCAGGCCTCCAGGGTTTCTGACCACACCGCGTTTTTTTTCGAAGGAAAAATGATCGAGCGCGGACACACGGAAAAAATCTTCACCAGCCCTGACAAAAAACAGACAGAAGATTACATCACCGGACGGTTCGGGTGATTTTGACAGAAGACTACCAGAATTTTGGATAAAATATTGCATGGTTTTGACTCTCCGGAAAGAGGACGCGAAGTGAAAAACAGTCAGCAGAAAATCTTTTGTAGAAACGCACGATCGTGTGTCTCTATTCATAGACAGAGTCCGTCATCCCCAATTCGGAGCGATTCATGTTATCACGTCTGAAACAGGAATTTTCACGGTTAAGACGCAGGATTTCGGGATTGCCTGGACAGGTCATAGAAAACAGTCTGATTGCGGTTCAGGCCACCAATCTTCTGCCTCGAAAGGAAAAAACAGATTTTAAAAGGTTGTCAAAGGATGACAGCCACCCTGGAGGATATCCCTCACTCATGCCTTATATGGAGCGGTATATGTCATTGCACCTGGAACGGGAAGTTTCCCGTTTAAAAAAACAGATTCTAGCTCTCTGCTCAATGGTGGAAGAAAGTTGCCTCAAGGCAATTCAGTCTTTAGAAGACAACGATATCAGACTGGCACAGTCTGTGATCGGCAATGATGATCAAATTGATGATCTGGAAATACTGGTAGAAGAGGAGTGTATGAAGATCCTGGCACTGCATCAGCCAGTTGCTGTGGATTTGCGCTACATCGTGTCCATGCTGAAAATCAACAACGATCTGGAACGTATTGGAGACCTGTCCGTGGATATTGCTGGACACGTCATTAATTTACAGAGCAAACCAACCTTTGTTAATCCCGTTGATCTGAAGAGCATGGCTGAAAAAGTATTGAGGATGGTCAAAGATGCGCTGGATGCGCTCATTCGCCTGAATCACAGAGCAGCCTATCAGGTTTGCTCCATGGATGATGAGGTAGATGCCGACTGCATCGAGATTCAACGAGCGCTCGAAAGTGCCATACAAAAAGATCCTCACCATGTTTCCGCTCTCATGGATGTGTATTCTATGGCAAGCTATCTGGAACAAATGGCCGATCATGCCAAAAAGGTATCTGAGGATGTGATATATCTCGTGGAAGCGCATATTGTCCGCCACCGGAAATGGCAACCACAACAAGACAAAAACTGAACAGGATTATGCCCAAAGAAAATATTCTGGTCGTGGAAGATGAACACGATATTATGGAGCTGATCACTTACAACCTCATCCGTGAAGGCTATCGGGTTTCAGCGGTATCGAGCGGAGAAGAGGCGCTGACCGCGATTCATGAATCGCCTCCGGATCTGGTGATGCTGGATATCATGATGCCGGGACTGGACGGACTTGAAGTGTGTCGCCGGTTGAAGGCAGATAATCAAACCGCGAGAATCCCGGTCATCATGCTCACCTCAAAAGGCCGTGATTCTGATGTGGTCCGGGGTCTGGAAATGGGTGCGGATGATTACATTGTCAAACCGTTCAGCAACAAGGTGGTCAATGCTCGCATCCGTGCGGTTTTACGAAGGCTTCCCGCAGAAAAGGATGAAGGCGAGTTTGTGCAGATCCACGATCTGATGATCAATCCGGGCAAACATGAAGTGATGGTTCATGGAGAGCCTGTGGAACTTACCTTCACGGAGTTTAAAATACTGCATTATCTGACAAAGCATCCGGGCTGGGTTTATACCCGCTATCAAATCGTTGAAGCCGTCAGAGGTCAGGATTATATTGTCACTGACCGGGCCGTTGATGTCCAGATTGTCGGTTTGCGCAAAAAGCTGGGTTCCATGGGCAAATACATCGAAACCGTCCGCGGTATTGGTTACCGGTTCCGTGAAATCAATGGCTAAGGAATAGACAAACAATAACCTGTAAACACCTACTCACCTGCTGTTTTTCAGGACTGTAGAGACGCGCTATAGCACGTCTCTACGAGCCCCATCAGAAGAAATTTTTTGAAATATTGCATTCTTATCACGTTTCTGAGTGGACAAAGGTATCCCCTGAATATTGATCTTATTTTTGCCGCAATCTGATCAACCCTTCCTGTGCGGTGGATGCGACCAATTTGCCCTCACGAGTGAAAATACTTCCCCGATTGAAGCCCCTCGCATGGCTGGCGCTGGGGCTGTCCATCACATACAGCAGCCAGTCATCCATTCTGAAATCCCGATGAAACCACATGGCATGATCCAGACTGGTGACCTGCATGGAGGGTTCCCAGAAGGTGTGTCCATGCGGATACAGGGCTGTACCCAGCAAGCCGAAATCAGAAGCATAAGCCAGCATGTATTTGTGAATGGCAGGGTCATCTGGCAGTTTGTCAATCGCACGGAACCAGGAATATTTCAGTGGAGGCTGTTTTTCAGGTGAAAACGGGTTGATTGGATTGATCTGTCGAATTTCAATCGGCTTGTCACAAATAATTTTGTCACGAATCACCCGCGGGATTTTATCTTTTATACTCCGTACACGTTCCTGATCGGAGATGAAATTTTCCGGCCCCTGAACTTCGGGCATGGATGACTGATGCTCAAAACCTTCTTCCGCAATCTGAAATGAGGCGGACATTGAAAAAATAGCCTGTCCTTTTTGAATGGCCATCACCCGGCGTGTCGAAAAACTTTTGCCATCCCGGATACAATCCACCTGATACACAATCGGCAAGGCTGAGTCACCGGCTCTCAGAAAATAGCCCTGCATGCTGTGAGCGCTCAAACGCGGTTCTACGGTGCGTGATGCCGCGGACAGCGATTGACCCAGAACCTGACCCCCAAAAACATTGCCAAACCCCAGATCCTGGCTTTTTCCCCTGAACAGGTTTTCTTCAATTTTTTCCAAGCCCAACAAACTCAATAATTCTTCCAGAACATTCATGGTTTTCTCCAGATAAAAAGTGGTTCATTATAAAACGTCATTCCCTGGTAGTTGAGGCATAACATGTTACGTCTCTGCTATTCATTCCGAGATTAGCAAAATATATTTCAGACATCAGACTTAGCAAAAATCTGCTCGAGATACTCCGGTTCAATTTTTTTGAATTCAACCAGTATTTCCGGATTGGTCTGGTTCATGTTGAAATGTCCTTTGCCGTTTCTATGGTGTTCCAGCGCGATCAACAGCATTCCCCCCCGAAGCGGTTGGCGTTTCCATGCTTGTTGGGTCAAGCGTACACATTCTTTGAGGCCTGTGTCTTCATCGGGTTGGTCCAGTTGACATTGTTTGGTGGCCAACAGACCGCGGCATCCCATGGGACGTACAGGATAAATCGCACAGGCTCTGGCTTCCTGATCCAGAAAAGGGCATGGTTTGTATTCCAACGAGGACACCAGCGGTTTTCTCACCTGTTCCAGCAGTTTTTGGCGAATGTTTGCGGGCATATGCTGTTGAATGAAATGCAGAATTTCTTCCAACTCAAGGCCGGTTGAAGCAATTTCGGTATACCAGCAGCAGGCATCACACCCCTGACCACAGGCAATCTGGAGGTTTTTCCCAACCAAGTCATCCGCGGTTTGTCGGGAGACGGCATCACACAAGTCATGCACTATTGCCACAATTGGATTCTGTTTGGGTAGCTTCTGTGTGTCGATCAGCTTTTTTCCCTGCTGGTGCCAGGGATCCAGAAATTTTTTAATATTCATTCTCTGGGATGGTTGATTTTGCGGTGAAGTTTGTTCAATACGTTGCAGGGCTTTGCTTCCGTCAAGAACAGCCAGACGAAATCCGGTTTTTGTTCGAGTTGGCTTCATGTTTGATCCGGGTTTGAATTAAAAGTAAGGGTTTCAACCGTTCCTTGAGGATCAATTCTCAAAATAGACTGGCGGGAAAACCAGTCAGGAACAAGCCTGAGTGCGACAGGATGCGCAGGATTGATGATTTCCCTGTCCTGGTGAAAATGTCCCAGAAAAAACCGGGTGAGTTCCGGATGAAGGTGTTCCATGAATCTCTGGATTTCCTCCTCGGGAAACGAAATTTTGTAGTCCATATTGGTCTGAGACATTCCTTTTTCGGTATTATGGGCGATCCAGCGTGTCAGGGCACCTGGCATTGCTCTGAAACACCATTCAAACGGAAGACTGTGGCTGAGAGCATACCATCGCAAATAATTCCGGTCTTGTTGATTGACTTGATCTCCATGCTCAAAACCGTAATGGCGTTTTCCCCATTGAATATAAAAATCCCGATGCGTCAAGTGGGTGAAGGGCAGGTATTGCCTCCATTCTTCGGTATAGGTTTTGGGCAATAGAAGTTCCCGGTTTCCAGCAACCAGAACCGTTGGGATGTTCTTTTCCCGGAGTGCCCGGATGCCCTTGAGGACTTGCATATGAGAGTCATCCTGAAACTCAGGCAGTGCGAGCCATGCCTTGAACACATCGCCCAGAAAGACGATGACTTCTGCGTCATTCAGCGTGGACAACATTTTCAGAAAGGGTGCAATGGCCCCCTGATGGAGATGTGAATCCGCAATAATGTACAGTGGTCCGGTTGGTGTTTCGATCGCTAAATTGATGGAAAATTTGCTGTCAGTTGATTTCATGGTTCCCATGGTGAATAGGGGAATAGAACTTGTATTTACGCACTCATCAGGTATGCTTCGGCCCGTTTGCCAAGCGAATAAAATGGTTTGCTTTTTTCAAGAGTCATTTCATATAAATGATTTAGAGGAAAATAAAATCAAAAAATGCGGAATCATCGAATCAGGATGTTTGATGAGGCACTGAATTACAAAATTTTTATTTTATCTGCGTCTTTATTGAAGACAGCGTTTAATGCGTCATTCTCGTTTCAAGGTTTCAGGAGATGCCACACATGAAAAATCAGTCTTACAAAGTTCTGGTGGTTGATGATGATGAAACCATTTTGTACCTTTTGGAAAAAATTCTTTCCACACAGTACGAATGCATTTCAGCAAAAAACGCACTGGATGCTCTCAAAATCATGGAATCTGAACCCATTGATATTGTGCTGACAGACATTCATATGCCTGAAATGGATGGGGTAACCTTTCTCAAGAAAGTCAAAAACCTCAAACCGCATATTCCTGTCATCATCATGACAGCCGATCCCAATATGCCTCTTGTAAAAACCGCGTTGAAAGAAGGCGCAATCGATTTTCTGGAAAAACCGTTTGATCTGGATAATATTTTTGAAGTTATTTCCCGTTATGCCGCGAAACGGATCACAGGTCGGGTTGTCAGTGTCAAAAACAAGGCTATTCTTCTGGTAACAAACCGGGATAATAAAAACCAGTTGAGGCGCGCTCTGGCATCGACACAAGGCAATCTGGTCGTGGTCGCAACCGAAGCCGAAGCGTTGGAGATCCTGCGTCAGCAACCGTTTGATCTGATGGTGCGATCCATTGAAGAAGGTGGAATGCCCAATCCTGAATTTCATCGGGAAACTCAAAGCCTGTCTCCGCACATGAAAAGCATCTGTGTGCTTGAGCAGTATGATATGGCACAAATGAGCATTTTGCTGGATATTCCCAATATCGACAGCATTGTTTTCAAAAATAACACTTTTTCTGAATCCGAATTTCTGGTCGGAATCAGAAAATTGTTCAGTCGTGATATTTTCGGGCTGGAAAAATACCTGCGCTGGGGATTTGAACCGATCCAGCATGTCACGCAACACACGGATGACCGGTTTCAGTTTATTGAACGGATGTCGGAATTTCTCCGAAGTTTGAAAATTTCCAATCATTTCATCTCCCGTCTGGAAAATGTAGCGGATGAGTTTTTATCCAATGCGCTGTATAATGCGCCGGTGAAAGCCGATGGCTCTCCTCTGTATCGTGCCACGGAACGCACCAGTTCACGGGCTTGCACCGAGCGTGAGAAGTGCATTTTGTCCTATGCCTATGACGGTCGCTATTTTGGTATTTCCATTCAGGATAATTTTGGAGCGATCACCAAACAGGATATATTCAACGGAATTCGGCGCTGTCTGGAAGAACAGGGAAATCCATCACAGAAAGCCGGAGGCGCGGGATTGGGTTTGTATCTGTCTTTTCTGACGTTGAATAAATTCATCATCAATGTTTCCCCCGGACAAAAAACGGAAATGATCGGTCTGTGTGATATCCGTTCCTCTCTCAAGGAATACAACCTGCTTGATAAATCTTTGACCATGTTCATGGAGTCCTGATGCGAATTGCGGTGATTGGAGGCGGCAACATGGGCAGTGCCATGACCAGAGCTTTTTTTAGAAATAAACTTGTGCAGAGTGCGGATGTCTGTTTTGTGGAACCTGACGCGGAAAAAAGAGCAGCACTTGCGGGGGAATTTGGCTGTCAAATTCTGGATTCTTGTTCTGAGACACTGCGGGAATATGATTTTATCCTGCTGGCTGTCAAACCCCAAATTGCGATTAAAGTGATGCAAACGCTCAAATCAGGCATGGATTCCAAACAGGTGGTGATGTCTATCATGGCTGGCGTTTCCATTAAAACCATCAGCGAAACCCTGAACCATGCAAGAGTGGTTCGGATAATGCCCAATACGCCTTCACAAATCGGGGAAGGCATGAGTGCGTATTATGCGGAAAGCTCCATTCTGCCTGAAGAAAAACAGACGATTGCACAATTGCTGGAGGCCTGTGGAAAATGCATTGAAGTTCCGGATGAATCCTGGATGGATGCCGTGACGGCGGTTTCAGGAAGCGGTCCGGCTTATCTGTTTTATCTGGCAGAACAGATGGTCTCTGCCGCTCTTGCCTTTGGATTCAATGAAACAGACGCCGTCACCATGGTTGCGCAAACTCTCAAAGGAGCTGTTCTTCTTTGGGAAAATTCCGGAATTTCTCCGCAAATTTTGAGGAAACAGGTCACATCTCCCGGGGGAACCACTGAAGCCGCACTCAATGTGTTTGAGGCGCGGAATGTCGGCCCTTCCATTCAACAGGGAATCCAGCGTGCGTGCGAACGCTCCCGTGAACTTTCCCGCCAATAAAATTCAAATTTTCAACGGATTCTCGTTTTATCAATCATTAACTTTTAACAGGACGAATTATGACGTGTACGGTTGTCGTAGGCACCCAATGGGGCGATGAAGGAAAAGGGAAAATTGTAGATCTTCTGACAGAGCATGCCGACGTGGTTGTGCGGTATCAGGGGGGGAATAATGCCGGGCATACGGTCATGTTTGGCGACAAAACATTTATTTTGCATCTGATCCCCTCGGGTATTTTGCGCAATTCAATTTCAGTTCTGGGCAATGGTGTCGTGATTGATCCTGCTGAAATGATCAAAGAAATCGATGCCTTGAAAAAAATGGGTGTCGCGGTAGAAAACAACCTGAAAATCAGTAGCAGGGCTCATCTGGTGATGCCGTATCACAAGGCCATGGATCAGTTGCGTGAAAAACAGAAAGGCGATCAGAAAATCGGCACGACCGGACGGGGTATTGGCCCTGCGTATATGGACAAAATCGGACGCCTGGGTGTGCGCCTTGAAGACTTGAATGATGTGAATGATTTCAAAAGAAGACTTGAAGAAATTCTTCCTGAAAAAAATTGTCTGTTTGAACATCATTTCCATTCTACTCCCTTTTCCGCGCAACAGATTGTTGATGAATATATGGAATATTATGTTCGTCTTAAATCTTATCTGGCTGATACCTCAACACTCTTGAATACAGCCATTGAACAAAAGAAAAAGATTTTGTTTGAAGGTGCCCAGGGGACTTTTCTGGACATTGATCATGGAACCTATCCCTATGTGACCTCATCCAGCACCATTGCCGGTGGCGCCTGCACAGGCAGCGGTATTGGACCAGGAAAAATTACGTCTGTTGTGGGAATCGTTAAAGCTTACACGACGCGTGTTGGCAGTGGCCCGTTTCCTACAGAATTGAATGATGATATGGGAGTTTATCTGCGAACCACTGGCCAGGAATTTGGTGCGACCACTGGAAGACCACGACGTTGCGGATGGTTTGACGCGGTGTTGGTGAAACAGGCAGCAGATCTCAATGGACTGACAAGCCTGGCGATCACCAAACTGGATGTTCTGGATAAACTGGAAACTATTCAGATTGCGGTTCATTACAAAGATCGCAACGGACAATTGATGGATAGCTTTCCCAGTTGCGGGCTGGAACAGGTGACACCTGTTTATGAGGAAATGCCGGGATGGAAATGTTCCACCAGAAATATTTCAAAGTATGAAGATTTGCCTCAAGCTCTGAAAAACTATCTCAAGCGAATTGAAGTACTCACCGGAGTGCCTGTGGCAATCATTTCGACCGGACCACGTCGTGAAGAAACGATTGTGCATCAGTCTGTCTGGATTTGATCAGGAACTGGAGACGATCCTGAGCCTGAAGCTCAGGATCTGGAGAATCATGTGCTGTATTCCACAGAAACAGCATTCAGTGCTAACTGGCCGGGAGACATTTCAATCACAGAAGCAATTTTGTAGCGTTTCTTTTCGAAAATAAAAATATTTTCCGGTATCACATGGTCGTTTTCAAACTGTAAATCGAGACAACGAGTATATCCAATCAGGCCATACACTTTTACGATCATTTTATTATTTGGAACGATCACGGCATCGGCTGTATTATCCGCAATCAGTTCGGGACTGATTGCTTCCTCAGTGTCCTGGTGTGCGTCAATTACTGTCATATTGTATCCTTAGGGGTTAATAATCAGGAGTTTAATCATCATCTTCCTCAGTGTTTTCATCCTCCTGTTGTTCATCCTGCGTGTTTTCCTTCTCATGTTCTTTTTCTTCCTTGGCAGATTGATAGTCCATCATCAGTTTTCCGAGAGAATTCTGCAATTCAATAACGCCGGGTTCGTCAGAAATTTTTCCCAGAACCTTGACGGCATCTTCCATGCGCTTGGTAATATCTGCGGGTGGAAGTCTTCCGATGGCGGGTGAATCCCGAAAGGCCATGTGGCATACCAGTGCGTTTTCCCTTAAACAGGCTTTTTCCAGTTTTGATACCGGTGGATCAGATACCTGGGACATCATGGTACTGCTGGAATTAAGAGCCGCGCCGATCTGTTTGGCACATTCATTTCCTGCTGTTTTATCCCCCATGCCATATGCCGCCATATAGAGCTTTTCTGCATAACGATGCCGTCGTGTTTCATAAAAAGCACCAATTGGGGACTGGGGAACAACTTTTTTCATAGCTTCTGTCAGTCCTGGGCCATTGGAGTGGGCCAGCGGCAACACAACAAACGCACCCATCATGGCAGATATCACATTATTGATTTCTTCTTTGGACGGTGGTGTGGTCAATATATCCTGGATGGACAGGCTGAATTCCTGATGACTTAGTTTGGCGCGCAGAAGGTTGGAGCATTCCACCACAAAGCGTCCTCCACGTTTGATTTTTTCCATCTGCTCAATGATCATGGCCTGCCGACCGCTTTTGGATGCTTCATCAATTTTTGACTGAAGATACGCAATTTCATCCTTTAGAAATTCAACCAACTTATCCAGATAGCGACGTTGTGCCATCAGTGCGATGTTGAGCTTGTGCGGAGTGATATGCACACCCTCAACTTCCAGCATCGCATGCAAAAAAACATCTCGATACACCAGCAGATTTCCCTTGATCCCCTTGACTGCAAAAGGTTCCAACATACCCAGGCGTGCCTCTGAATTGGTTGGATCAAATTTAAGGACATCATAAAACTCCTGCATTTTTTTAACAGGGAAATATTTGGCGATGCGGGCGCCCGTGATATCCAGAGTATCCGCTTGAGGAGTCTTGGTGGAAATGGAGGACATGGCTCTGCGGAACAATTTGGTACCAATTCCGACAGAAGAATGCTGTTTCATGTCAGCTTTTAAACGGTCCAGATCACTTTGAAGGATATCAAAAAGTCGAAACGGTTCTTCAACCTCAGGCAATCGTCTAAATATCTGTCGTTCATCGTAGGACATAGGGCACGTTTCAAAAAATGGTTACAAATAAAGGGCATAGAGAGTAAATAACCATTTATTTCAATTATGGCAAGTGAGTTTAAACCATTAAAAATGGTCGTAGAAACCGGCCTGTATGGCTGGTTTCGCAATTCTTTATTTCTTCAGGCGTCCCTGTGAAAACAAGCTGACCGCCATTTTCGCCGCCTTCCGGACCAAGATCAATCACACAGTCCGCGGTTTTGACCACATCCAGATTGTGTTCAATCACAATGACCGTGTTGCCCGCATCCACCAGATGATGCAGCACTTGCAGCAAACGTGCTGTGTCATCAATGTGCAGTCCGGTCGTGGGTTCATCCAGAATATACAACGTTTTTCCTGTAGAGCGTTTGGCCAGTTCCGCTGACAGTTTGAGTCGTTGGGATTCTCCACCGGAAAGGGTGTTGCCGGGTTGACCCAGTTTGATATAACCCAGTCCGACGTCCTGAAGTGTTTTGCAGATTCTTAGAATTCTAGGTTGGTGATCAAACAGTTCAACAGCCTGATTCACTTCCATGTTGAGCACATCGGCCATCGTGTGTCCTTTGAAGGTGACACTGAGGGTTTCCCGATTATAGCGCTGTCCCTTGCATTCATCACACTGGACCCACACATCCGACAAAAAGTGCATTTCAATCAACACATGTCCCTGGCCTTCACAGGCCGGACAGCGGCCTTCCACTGCATTGAATGAAAATCTGCGTTTGGTGAATCCCCGCTTTTTGGCTTCAGGCATTTCCGCGAATAACTCCCGGATGGGTGCCAGAACGTTGCTGTAAGACGCAGGGTTGGAGCGTGGACTCTTGCCGATCGGGTCCTGATCAATCACCATCAGTTTATCAATGTGTTCCACTCCACTGAGTTTCTGGTGCTTTCCTACAGGTTGCCGGGTTTTGTTGAGTTTTTTCTGAATAGTTTTTTGCAGAATATCAATCACCAGTGACGATTTACCGGAACCTGAAACCCCTGTCACAACAGTGAAAACACCTATTGGAAACGAGACATCAATATTTTTCAGATTATTCTCTTCCGCGCCATGCACTTTCAGGCATACATCTTCAGAAAAAGGCCGTCGTTTTGCGGGGACATTAATGGTTTTGATACCATTCAGATATTGTCCTGTCAGCGAATTTTCATTCTTCATGATTTCAGGCACCGTTCCTGAGGCCACTACCTGTCCGCCGTAATGTCCGGCTCCGGGGCCGATATCCACCACATGGTTGGCACTGCGGATCGTATCCAGATCGTGTTCCACCAGAATGACAGTATTGCCCAGATCCCTGAGTTTGTGCAGTGTACTGAGCAGACGGTCTGTGTCACGGGAATGAAGGCCGATTGTGGGTTCATCCAGAACATACATCACCCCCACCAGTCCCGAACCGATCTGTGAAGCCAGACGGATGCGCTGTGCCTCACCGCCAGAAAGCGTAGCTGTCCGCTGATCCAGCGTCAGATAGGTCAAACCGACATTGTCCAGAAAATCGAGCCGACCTGTGACTTCTTTCAGGGCTTGTTCCGCTACAATTGTCTGATTTTCAGACAATTTCCAAAGATTGATTTCAGCTTGAGCCATCCGCACATTCATCGCGCAGAATTCACTGATATTTTTCCCATTGACACGAACCGCCAGATATTCTGGCTTCAGGCGTTGTCCCAGGCAGGTCGGGCAGGTTGTTTCATCTTCCCTCTGGCCCAGTCCATCACAGGCCGGACAGGCACCGACGTGCGAATTGAAAGAAAACATCCGTGGTGTCAATTCCTCTTCCAGATAAAAATCACAGGCCACGCACCCGGGTTTTTCTGAAAAGAATACTTCCTGATTGGCATGATCCGCCCGTCTCACTTTGAGAATGCCATGTCCTTTCTGAAAGGCCACTTCCGCAGATTCTGCCAGACGTTTCTGCTCAATTTCCGAAACGTGGATCCGGTCAACCACCAGATCCACATTGTCTTTCTTTTTAAGAACCAGATTCTTGTGGGTGGTGTCCCATTCATCCAGTCTGATCAGTTGATCTTTCACATACACCCGGGCAAAACCATCGTGTTTCAAATGGTCCACAACCTGTTTCAAATGAGATGCCTCATCCAGCAGTGTGATTTTTTTGGAACCCGGACGATACAAGGGCGCCAGAATTTCCAGACGTTCTTCAGGAAAAAGCTGAAGCCAGGCCTGCGCAACTCGAGTGGGCGTGTAGCCTTTCAGCGGTTGACCGCAATGCGGACAGTGAGGTTCTCCAATTCGGGCAAACAGAAGCCGCAGATAATCATAAATTTCGGTTGTGGTGGCCACGGTCGAACGTGGATTCCGGCTGGTACTTTTTTGATTGATCGCGATAGCTGGAGCCAATCCGTCAATGGAATCCACCGGAGCCTTGTCCATCCGTCCCAGAAAGCGTCGGGCATACGTAGAAAGTGATTCCACATAGCGGGCCTGTCCTTCGGCGAAAATCGTATCAAACGCCAGGCTGGTTTTGCCGGAACCGGAGACGCCAGTGATGACGGTCATTTGATTGACCGGAATTTCAAGGCTGACATGCCGTAAATTATTTTTTGAAGCCCCCTTGATTACAATGTTGCGCTCCTGTGACAGTTCGGTTGTTGCGTTTCTGGAACCCGAAGTAGTATGAGATTTGTCTGTCAGCCAGGGTTTTTCCAGTTTCAGGGTGGGTTTCAGAAACTTGCCGGTGAGGCTCTCCTTCAACGCCAGTTGTTCCGGCGTGCCGCAAGCGACCAGTTCGCCACCATATTTTCCACCACCCGGCCCCAGTTCGATCACATAATCCG
Organism: SAR324 cluster bacterium; assembly: GCA_015232315.1. Lineage (NCBI taxonomy): Bacteria > Deltaproteobacteria > SAR324 cluster bacterium. The sequence continues at coordinate 92,388 of JADFZZ010000001.1, forward strand.
CGGTTTTCAGCACATCCAGATTGTGTTCAATGACCAACACGGTGTTGCCCTGTTCCACTAGTTGGTTGAGGCATTGCAGTAACAGGCGGATATCCTGAAAATGTAGTCCGGTCGTGGGTTCATCCAGGATGTACAGTGTTTTTCCAGTGGCTTTCTTGCGTAATTCTGAGGCCAGCTTCACCCGTTGTGCTTCTCCCCCGGAAAGAGTGGTGGAGGGTTGGCCCAGATGGATGTATCCCAGTCCGACTTCCTTGAGAACACGCAGAATGTTGGAAATTTTGGGAATGGCCTGAAAAAAATCCGCGCCTTCCTCGACGGTCATTTCCAGCACCTCATGAATGTTTTTTCCCTTGAAAAAAATTTGCAGGGTTTCCGTGTTAAACCGCTTTCCTCCGCAGGTATCGCAAGGAATCTGCACATCACTTAGAAACTGCATTTCAATGGTCTGGATACCTGCGCCTTCACAGTCTTCGCAACGTCCACCCTTGACATTGAAGGAAAACCGTCCGGATTTGTAGCCCCGAGCCCGTGATTCGGGAACACTGGTGAACAGATTGCGGATTTCATCAAATACCTTGGTGTAGGTTGCCGGATTACTGCGTGGTGTTCTGCCAATCGGCGACTGATCAATTTCAATCACCTTGTCGATGTGTTCAATGCCGGTGATTTTTTCATGAGCGCCGGGAACATCCTGACTGCGATGCAGTTGACGACTCAGTGCTTTTTTCAGAATGCCATCCACCAGTGATGATTTGCCGGAACCTGAAACTCCCGCAATCGCCACAAACAGACCCAGCGGAATTTCGACAGTGATTTGTTTGAGGTTATGGAACTCTGCCTTGTGAACGGTCAGAACCACATCTGAGGGTTGTCGTCTTTGGGAGGGGATCACAATATTTTCAGCGCCTGACAGGAATTTTCCGGTCATCGAAGGCGACTGAATGATATCCTTCAGCGTTCCCTGCGCAATGATATATCCTCCCAGACTTCCGGCTGTCGGGCCAATATCCACGACATGATCGGCGGCGGCAATGGTTTCTTCATCATGCTCCACCACCAGCACGGTATTGCCCCGATCACGTAGCATTTTGAGGGTATGAATCAATTTCTGGTTATCGCTCTGATGCAGTCCGATGGAAGGTTCATCCAGCACATACAGCACGCCCTGAAGTCCTGATCCCAATTGTGACGCAAGCCGAATTCGCTGTCCTTCACCGCCTGATAACGTAGCGGCAGAACGGTCCAGCGACAGGTAACCGACTCCCACTTCATTGAGAAACAGCAGACGGTCCCGAATTTCCCTGAAAATATCCCGGCCTATGGTCTGTTCTCTGGGTGTCAGGGGCAGAGTGCTGAAAAACCGGAGCGATTCCTCAATCGGCAGTCCGGTGAGAGAATGAATCGAATGTCCATGGAATTTGACCGCAAGTGCCATTTTGTTCAGACGTTTTCCTTCGCAGTCGGGGCATCCGGAGGTGTGCTGGAATTTTTCAAGTGGCCCTTTCACAAACTTGTACACAAACTGCAGAATCGGAATGATGCCCGGCCATTGTTTTTTATTCAGCTTACTCATCAATGATTCAGGATAACGGAATACATTGGAGATCCCCAGCGCAAAGGACGCATTGCCATGCATAATCAGATTTCGGTGTTCCCCGGACAGCAATTTCCACGGGACATTGCCGGGAATGCCAAAGACCTCCAGCATTCTTTCAATGTGTTCCATTTCAATTTTGGTGAACAGAATATTGCCTCGTTCCGTGAAGCATTGCAGAGATCTTTGTTCAATGCTTTTCTCAGGATCGCAAAGTTTTTCTTCATGAAAGGTGTTCAGCACGCCTAGTCCAAGGCATGTGGGACATGAGCCTTGAGGGGCATTGAAAGAAAATAGCCGAGGTTCCATTTCGGGCAGGGAAATCTGACATTTCGGGCAGGCCATGAGTTGACTGAACAAATGGTCTTTTTCAGCGTAATTGACAATAACAAGTCCGTTTGCCAGGCGAAGGGCTTTTTCCAGGGCTTCCACAAACCGGCTTTTTTCATCATCCGTCAATGTCATGCGGTCCAGCACCAGATCAATGGAATGCTTTTCGTAACGGGCGAGTGTGATTTTTTCATCCAGACGGCGGAGTTGGCCATCAATTCTGGCCCGGATATAGCCTTCTGCCAGCCAGTCCTGTAATTCCTTGCGGTATTCTCCTTTGCGTTCCTGAACCATGGGCGCCAGCACCATGCAGGCTTGATCCCGTGCGTCGGCATACACATGATCGGTGATTTGCGCAGGCGTCTGCGAGGTGATGCGCTCTCCACACTGGGGGCAGTGAGGTTCTCCAACCCGTGCAAACAGCAGGCGGTAATGGTCATAGATTTCAGTGATGGTTCCCACGGTGGAGCGGGGATTGCGGTTGACCGTTTTCTGGTCCACGGAAATGGTCGGACTCAACCCTTCCACATGCTCCACTCTGGGTTTGTCTGTCTGTCCCAGAAACTGCCGGGCATAGGGTGACAGCGATTCCACAAACCGGCGCTGACCTTCCTTGAAAATTGTATCAAACGCCAGCGATGATTTGCCTGAACCACTGACCCCTGTAAACACGGTCAAGGTGTCTCGTGGAATCCGGATGTTCACATGTTTCAGATTATGTTCATATGCGCCGATGACCACAATTTCGCTGGATTTATGCTCTGACATGGAAGGACTCAAAGAGAGAGGAAGAGAAGGTTGAAGGTGCCAATTATGAAAAATCCAGACCGAAGCTTACCGTCTCAAGGTGGGATGTCAAGACAGGTTCAGGACTTCCTTGAGACAGACACTTGACTATAGGTCACAAGAGCCGATAGATTATAAAAAATGCTGATTATTTCTCATGTGGAATGCGGTCTGGAGAAAGGAAACATCGATGAAAAAAAAATGGCTCAGTCTGTCGCTTCTTTTATGTGCCTCAAGCGTGTTGTTGTGCGGTTCTATTGCGTTTGCGGATCAACAGGTCGATGATCTGCTGGACCGTGTGGACCGGTTGTATCGCAGTGACAAAAGTTATTCAGAAGTGGAAATGGAAATCACCACGCCTGACTGGCAACGCACCATGAAAATGCGGATGTGGTCACGAGGGATGGAGGACACGCTCATTGAAATTCTGGCTCCGGTCAAAGATGCCGGTGTCAAGACGTTGAAACTGGATAACCAGATGTGGAATTTCCTGCCAAAGATCGGCCGGGTGATCAAGGTTCCACCTTCCATGATGATGAATTCCTGGATGGGGTCCGATTTCACCAATGATGATCTGGTGAAAGAAAATACGCTGAAGGATGATTATGTGTCACAACTCCTTCCGCATCCAATCGATCCCGATTTGTATTATTACATCGAATTGCACCCCCAACCTGAAACAGTGACGGTCTGGGGGAAAGTCACACTCAGTATCCGCAAGGATGATCTACTGCCGGTGGAATATGCCTATTTTGATGAACGCGGAGAAAAAATCCGGACCATGAGTTTGTCCGATGTGCGTGAAATGGGTGGAAAAAAAATTCCGGCTGTGATGGAAATGAGAACGCTCCAGAAGAACAGTCGAACCATCATCCGTTATCTGAACATGGAATTCAATCCGCAATTTGAGGATGATCTGTTTTCTTTCAGCAACCTGCGACGACGTTAGGATCAAACTTCATGCTGGAATTTAAAATTGCGTTTCGTAATCTTTTCCGTCAGCGTAGCCGCTCCTTGCTCAGCGGGTTAAGCATGATGCTGGCGTTTATGCTACTGTCGTTGTCACTGGGGTTTGGCGAGGGGAGTTATTCCAACATTATTCGCCTGTTAACGGATAACCAGACCGGCCATATTCAGATCCACCAGCAGGGATATCTGGATCGTCCCACGCTGTATAAAAATTTTGAAGTCACTCCTGAAATTACACAAATTCTTGAAAACGAACCTGCCGTCAAAGCTTTTTCCTCGCGGGTTCATTCGGCGGGACTGATCTTTGGTGAACAGAAATCCTCCATCGTGCGCCTGATCGGGATGGATCCTGAAAAAGAACCGCAGGTGTCCCAAATCACGGCGTTGGTTCATACCGGAAATTATTTTGATGAAGTGAACGTCCGCAATCCTCTGTTGTTGGGATACGGCGCGCAACGTCTGCTTCAGACCAAATTAGGCGATGAAGTCATTCTGCTCACCCAGGGGGCCGATGGATCCATGGCGAATGATCTATTCACGGTTACGGGAATCGTGGGCAATGAGTCCGATCCCTCCACAGCCAACACGGCGTATGTGCCTTTGTCGGTGATCCAGCAGTTTTTGACGATGGGCAATCAGGTCCATGAAGTGGTCATCCGACTCAACAGCTATAAGGATTCACGACGTGAGACCAAGGTGTTGAGCAAGAAGATTTCAGACGAATCTCTGGATATTGAGCCGTGGGAAGTCGTGGCCTCTGATTTTTACAAAGCCATGCAGGTTGACAAGCAGGGCAATTGGGTTTCGATCATCGTGATTATGATCATGGTGGGCGTGGTGGTGCTGAATACGGTGCTGATGAACACGCTGGAACGTCAGAGCGAATTCGGCGTGATGAAAGCTCTGGGAACCGCACCATGGCTCATTTTCCGTGCGATCCTTCTGGAAATGTTTCTGCTTAGTCTGATCAGTTGCGGCATCGGTGGAGTGCTGGCGCTGGGACTGAATTATTATTTCACAGTAGCGGGAATTCCTGTGGACCCGCCCATCGAATTTGGCGGAATCGTGTTTGAAAAAATGGTGTCCGAAGTGTCCTGGTTTGTATTCTGGGTTCCTGGATTATTAACGATCGCAACCGCTGTGATTGTGGCCGTGTATCCTGCCATCAAGGCCGCACGCACCATTCCTGTCAAAGCCATTCGGGGAGAATGATATCATGTTCTGGAAACTGGCCTGGCGCAACATCTGGAGAAACAGTACCCGGACCTTTCTGTCGGTGCTGATCATCGCGATCGGGATAGCCGCACTGATTTTTACGGATGGATTATTCCTGGGAATGACCAGCAACGTGATCAAAAATGCCACGGAAACGTTCATTGGGCAGGCACAGGTTCACCGGAAAGGATTCCGGGATGATTATGCCATTGAAAAAACAATCCATCAATTGCCCCTGGTGCTGGCACAGTTGAAACAACAGTCCCAAATCACACACCTCAGCGTCCGTTTGGTCGTGCAGGGTATTCTTTCCGGCGCGGGTGGCACGGAACCTGTGACCATTTATGGGGTTGATCCTCAAACCGAGCAATCCCTTTCCAAATTTGATGAAGGCATCATTGAAGGCAACTATCTGACTTCCACAGATGGACGCGAAATCATTCTGGGCCGAAAACTCCGGGAAAAACTGGAATTGCGTCTTGGCGACCGTCTGGTGATGTCAGCGGTCGAACCCCAAAACAATGAAATGGCACAGGAATTGTTCCGGTTGAGTGGGATTTTTCATCTGGGTGAAAAACAACTGGATGAAACAGTGGTGCTGGTTCCCATTGAAATGTTGCGCAAGATGGTAGGACTTCAGGGAGAAGCCCATGAAATTGCCCTTCGCTTCGATAAACTTGACGCCAGGGGACAGCCGTTGTTTCCTGCCAAACTGGACGATCCCGAACAACAGAATGAGTTATTAACCTGGAACAAGCTTCTGCCCTCGTTGGATGTCATGATGCAGACCTCTGATATGAGCATGGGCATCATCGGCGCGATTCTGTTTTTTATTGTAGGGTTGGGAATCATGAACTCGCTCTTGATGGGCTTGTATGAACGGATGTTTGAATTTGGCGTGCTCCGTTCTATCGGAAACACCCCCCGACAAATGCTGAAACTGATTTTTTATGAAACCGTGTGTCTGGCTGGAATCAGCGTGATTGGCGGGCTGATCCTGTCGGCAATCCTGATGACTCTCATGGGGTATGTCGGTATTGATTATTCCGGCATTGATTTTGGCGGCATCACGTTTCAGGAAAAAATATTTCCGCAGTGGACCCTGTACCAATGTATCAAATATCCCGTCTGGGCAGTGATCTGTACGTTGTTGGCCGCGATCTATCCGGGTTGGGTGGTCAGCCGCATTTTGCCGGTGGAAGCGTTGAGGAAGCGTAAATTATGAAGAAAGGAGAACCTATGAGCATCTCTGTTGAAAATAGTCAGGAGATTGATCCGTTAATGGTTCCCACGCGTGAAGCCTGGGAAAACATGTCACCTGTCGAACGGCGACAAAAGGAAATGTCAATCATTGCCGCATTGGAACAGGAATCCAGTCTCATGGGAGAAACAACGATTCATTTTGAGTCCCGTGCGTCAGCAACGGAAGTTCTACGCCGTTTCTTTCAGGGAAAAGGCCGAACAGCGTTTATTGCCTCGGATTTACATACATTGTATCCGGGAGAACGGGCGTTTTATCCGGATTTACTGGTTGTCTTTGATGTGGAAACACATCATCGCCGCAGTTGGAATGTTATGCGGGAAGGACGGGGACTGGATTTCGCTCTGGAAATTTTATCCAGGGAAACACGGCGCAAGGATCGGGTCGAAAAGCTCAATCTCTACATGCGTATAGAGATTCCGGAATATTTTATTTTTGACCCTGATTTATTTTCTTTGAAAGGATACCGGCTTATCCAGCAAATTTATCAGGAAATTCCACCGGAGGATGGAAAAATATTTTCACAAATCCTTGGACTGTATTTGAAAGTTGAGGCGGATAAATTACGGTTTTCCGTTCCGGATGGTTTGGAAGTTCCCTTTGCCTATGAGTTGGTGGAGCAACTCAATCAAAAACTTCTGCACAAGGAACGGATCATCGAAGATTATGCAAGAGACCTGGACGAGGAATATCAACGGGCCGAGGATGAAAAACAACGAGCCGAGGATGAGAAACAACGAGCCGAAGCAGAAAAACAACGGGCAGATAAAGCCGAAGCCGAGTTGCAACGGCTTCGGCAACTTCTGGACTTAAAAAAGTGAGGAACTTCAAACCAGCGAATGGCTCAGCTCTACCTGTTAATCAGTGTGCCGGAGAACCACTATGGAGTGTGTTGACTCTGGCTTGTGGAACATACATGTAAACGTTTTTTCAAAAGATATCATCGAGGAGACTTTATGGGTTCACATCTTGATCGCAATAGCGCAACAGATCCGCTTATGGTTCCAACACGGGAGGTTTGGGAACAAATGTCTCCTGTTGAGCAAGATCACAAGGAATCTTCCATCATTGCCGCGCTGGAACAAGAATTCAATTTGATGGGAGAAACGACGGTACATTTTGATTCACGCGCGTCAGCGACAGAGGTGTTGCGACGTTTTTTTAAAGGAAAGGGAAAGACCGCATTCATTGCCTCGGATCTGCACACCCTCTATCCCGGCGAGCGGGCCTTTTATCCGGATTTGCTGGTTGTTTTTGATGTAGAACCACATCATCGCCGCAGTTGGAATGTCATGCGAGAGGGCAAGGGGCTTGATTTCGCGCTGGAAATTTTATCAAAAGAAACAAAACGCAGAGACAGGGTGGAAAAACTCAATCTTTATGCGCGTCTGGCGATTCCGGAATACTTTATATTTGATCCGGAATTACTGACTTTGCATGGATATCAATTGTTCCAAAAGTCCTACACAGCAATTGAATCCTCGCAGGGAAAAGTCTTTTCTGAAATTCTCGGACTTTATTTAAAAGTTGAGGAAGACAAACTCCGGTTCTCGGTTCCTGACGGTTTGGAAATACCCTTTGCCAATGAATTGATGCATCAACTCAATGAAAAATTAACGCGCAAAGATCGGGTGATCGCTGATTATGCGCGTGAACTGGCCGAAGAAAAACAACGAACCCTGGAAGAAAAACAAAAGGCTAAGTCCGCACGGCAAAAAGCAAAAGAAGAACGGCAAAAGGCAAAAGAAGAACGGCAAAAAGCAAAAGAAGAACGGCAGAAGGTAAAAGAAGAACGGCAAAAAGCAAAAGAAGAACGGCAAAAAGCAAAAGAAGAAAAACAACGGGCCTTAGCCGAAAAAGAACGGGCCGATAAAGCCGAAGCCGAGTTACAGCGACTTCGGCAACTTCTGGACTTGAAAAAGTGAATAAGGAACTCATGACAGAAACAGTGATTGAAGTGCGAAACGCCACCAAATCGTTTGGTGAAGGCGAAATTCAGGTGCAGGCTCTCCGTGGTGTGAGTGTGTCCATTCAGCGTGGCGATTTTGCCGCCATTGTCGGCCCCTCCGGTTCGGGCAAATCCACTCTGCTGAATATCATGTGCGGACTGGATGTGCCGTCTGATGGCGAAATCAAGGTGGCCGGACAGGATTTGAAAAGCATGAGTTCAACCGAGTTGACCCTGTTCCGGCGTAATCATGTGGGGTTGGTGTTTCAGGCCTATAATCTGATTCCGGTGCTGACTGTGATGGAAAACATTGAATACATCATGCTCATCCAGGGACGCCCTGTCGCGGAACGTCGGCAACGTGTGCAGGATTTTCTGAAAAAAATCGGACTGGAAGGCAAGGAAAACCGTTTCCCCCATCAGCTTTCAGGTGGTCAACAGCAACGGGTGGCAATTGCCCGGGCCATGGTCTCACATCCCGATATTATTCTGGCGGATGAACCCACTGCCAACCTGGATTCTGATACTGGACACCAACTTCTGGAAATGATGCGCCAGTTCAATGAAGAGCAACGCATGACTTTTGTGTTTTCCACTCACGATGAAAAAATCATGAAAATCGCCAAACGTCTCATTATTCTGGAAGATGGCCATATTCAATCCGATGAACGCCGATAAATTTCTGAAACGGTTTGCTCTCTGTTTCATGGTGATAGGGTTTTGTGCAACCCCGCCACTTCATGCGTTGGAATGGACGGCCAGTTTCCGTAGCATGGCCGCCCGTCAAACCGATGATGCGGAAAACAGCTTCTGGTGGAATCGCCTGCGTTTACAGGCCAATCATGAAGTGTCCGCCGATTGCCTGATGGAAATGGCGTATGAACTTCGCCCCGTCTGGGCCAATCACCTTCAGCAATTATCCTCCTTTTTTTCTGTTGAAAGCGACTCTTCATCCATCTACCGTTTTGACGATCTGAACAATCCGGTTTATCCCACTGCGGACACTCTCGAAAACACGGATGATGCACATCTCCTGTTGACACAAAATCTGGACCGGATGCTACTTGCTTGCCATGCCGGAAATCTGGATGTCACCCTGGGCCGACAGACCGTGGCCTTTGGTGGTGCCCAGACCATCAACCCCACCGATGTTTTTGTGCCGCTCCGGTTCAATTCTCTGGATGGTGAATACCGGGTGGGTGTCGATGCGCTACGGATGGTTTGGGGCATTTCTCCGACCACTGAAATGGATGTGGGATATCTGCTGGGAAAAAATGGCAATTCGGAAAATAACGGGGCTTATGCCCGATTGCATTTTGTTGTGGAATCCACCGATATCACCCCCATGCTGGCTTTATTTCGCGAACATCAAATGCTGGGACTGTCTCTGCAAACAGCGTTGCCTGGCGATGTCGGACTCGTGTTTGATGGCGGGTCTTTTTTTCTGAAAGAGGAGGAGCATCCTTTTTCCCTGTGGACGCTGGGATTCAATTATCAATGGAATGAAGACTGGTTCACCGCACTGGAATATCATCGCAATGAAGCTGGGGTCAACAAACCCGCAAATTATTTCCAGAATACCGGTTCCTACCGTTATCAACAGACCCCCATCTCCCTGATGGGACCATCCTATCTCATTCCGGTGCTCAGCTATCAGATCCATCCTCTGTGGAATGCCAGCGCGTCGCTGTTCCTCAATCTGGCAGATCACTCTGCACTGATCAGTCCACAACTGGAATGGAGCGCCGATGAGAACGTCATGGTGGAATGGGGCGGTTTTCTGGCACAAGGCCTTTCCTCCGGAGATCCCCTCAATCCCAAATCCGAATTCGGTGAATCCGAAAACCTGATTTTCATGGCAATAAGATATTACCTGTAGTGACGTAGCACGCAACGGCTATGCGGGGTTAGGACTCAACTGTTATTAAAATCCGAAACTCAAGCCAGCACTCTTCGCACCTTAAAGGTTTTAGTCAGTTTAAGCGAAAGCCAGCTAAGAATTTATCAGGCTTCTGTCATACACGCGAAGGCCGACATAATTCCGGATATGTTTATAGCTGGTGATCGCTTTTGTTTCGGATCTTGTTTAATTTTCAATCCATAAAAGTTTGAAAGTGACATCCCGACAGAGCAATGGGGGAACCATCCCGGAACGGGCATACCTGCTCAATAGTCTTCTCGGAATTGGGAGTTGTCTATTTTTATCACGGATCATTCTCCGGTTGACCAATAATCACCATGCGGGATTGTTCGCGGGAACGTTGATGAAGGATGATATGGTGACATTGTTGCAGGATGCGGTCAATCGGGTCATGCCAGCCATCAGGGATGATCCGTTCTGCGAAAACAAGGTGGCACTGAATGTTCTGCAGATTGCGGCATCCGTTCCTGTCACGCTTGACCATGAATGGTTCCGGAAAACTTTCAGTAGCTGTGAAAGGTTTGTGCCGTTATTGCACTGATAATTTATGTGTGAATTTAAAATGGAAGAATGCACCAGTCTGGTAGAAACGGGATAACCCTACAGAGGTATCCACCAATTTCTAGACAATAGATTCGCCTTTCTGTTGTTGCCTAAACCCGTTGGGCTATGTGGAATTGGCCTGGTTTAATCTTCTTGATTCTTGTTGTTTTAATGTTCATTAATTCATCGGTTAGAAAACCATTTCGAAAAATATATGCAACTCTCATTATTTCAGGAGAACTGAGTCATGCCGGAAAATCAAACACCTGTCAAAGACCCCAAAACCATTTTAATCATTGTCCTGTTGCTCGCTGTTGTTGTTCTTGGAATTTTATTTGTGACACGTAAACCTGAGCAACAGGTCATTTATCGCACAGATCCTGCCCAGCAATCTCAACGAAAAAGTGAGGTAACACCTTATGTTCGTAACGAAGTCAACAACACCATTGCCAAAAAATGGAAAGAACTCAATGGTTGTTACAATCAGTTTTTGGCATCAGAACCGACGCCAACGGTGACTGATGGCAAAGTGGTTGTGGACTGGCAGGTGGAAGCGGATGGAACTCCGGTTAATCCTGAAGTAGTTTCCTCTGAAATCAACCATCCTGTGTTGGAGAAATGTCTGGTTGCCCAGATCAATGAATGGAAATTTCCTCCGCCACCACCCAGCGGACGCAATGAATACGTGGTCTACAAATTTTTCTTCAAGAAAGAAGTGCCTGAAACACAGACGGACACGTCAACGCCCTCTGTGAAAGCTCCGGTTGTTGATTCAGGAACAAATCCAGCGGTTCCTGCACCAGTAGTTCCTGCGGCAACCAATCCTGCACAATAATCCGGATGTTTTATGATTGTGGTCAGCAACAGAAATCTGCAACCCAAACATCCGCCGCTGGAGCGGTTTGGCTCAGGATTCAATTCCAAAGGGCCTGACGAATTACGGGTGGCCAAGGCTTGGAAAGAAAGCAACAGTTGGCAGGTGGAGATTTTACCGGACACAATGCGCGGGGCCAGTGGCAAACGGATAACGGCCAGTGAATCCGTGTTTTTGGAGACACAGGAACGGGCTCGCACTCAAGGCATCGATATTCTGGTTTATGTTCACGGATTCAATGATGATTTCGGAAAAATGCTGGAACGCTGCTGGCAGATGGAACAGCTTTACGGGTTGGAAATCATTCTGTTCAGTTGGCCCGCCAATGGCCGGAACGGATCAGCGGTTTCTGGTCGTGTGGAAGGCCTGCTGTCCTATCTCAGTGATAAACGGGACGCGTTACGCTCGGTCATTGCCTTTGACCGTTTTCTGGAAAAACTCAATCAGCATTTTCGCAAACATTCTGAAGTGTCACAAACCTGCAACCGGAAAATCTCCCTGTTGGTTCATAGCATGGGGGTCTATCTGCTCAAAAACTGGCTCAAATCTTCTGCGTATCAAGGGGAAACGAGTGTGTTTGACAACATCATTCTGGCGGCGCCCGATGTGAATCATGAGGCTCATGCGGAGTGGGTGGACCAGATTGAGCATCGCCGCAGGTTGTATATCACGATCAATGAAAACGATGTGGCACTGATGGCCTCACGCATGAAATGGGGAGAACGACAACAAACCCGGTTGGGACATTATGCCCGCAATCTGGTCGCGAAACACGCAGTGTATCTTGATCTGACCCGGACAGCTCATGTGGGAGTTTCCCATACCTGTTTTGTGGGAGATCCAGTGGAACAAAACCCGCATTTGCGTCGGGTTTTTCATGCCCTGTTTCATGGAGATCCCATTGAAAAGGAGCTTCAATGGGACCTCCAGAGCGGTGCGTTTCTGGTGAGATGACTGAATAATTTCCTGTGCTCAACGAAGGGAACATGATTGGCTGTTTCCAAGCGGACATTGGACCATGCCACTGTTCACATCCTGAATCACGCCTAATATGCCCGAGGGTTCGCCCTGGTGATTTCTGATCACTTTCAATTTTTCCCGGACCAAGAAAACCTCTCCATTTTTTATAAGACGATGCTCCAGTATTTCGTCGCTTTCCTGCACGACAGTCTTGCGAATGAAACTGTTCAGATTTTCCTGATCATCAGGATGGGCCTTACTGATAAATTCATCCAGCGTCAAGGGAACGTTCCGGGGATGGTCCAAAATCTCAAACGCAAGATCAAAACACTGGATCAGTTCTGACTGAAGATCCAACTCCCAACTGCCGATTCCCACAAGTTCCTGAGACAGGTCCAGTCGCCTTTTTTCCTGTTCCAGTTCCTGCTGGGTCAGTTTCAAGGACTGAATATCAATGGCTGAGATCACAACACCTAAAGGCTCGCCATCTTCATAGTAGGGATTGATTTTCAGCAGATACCAATGTTGCTGATCATTGATGACTTCCTGCTCGATTAAAGTATCATTGTCCAGCACCTCCTGAATCCAGGCAAGCGGATTCACCTTAATCAATCGATGATTCAAGTGTGTGATGGGGCGTCCAATGTCGCTGTCAATCACTTGAAAAATCCTGTTAATTTCCTGTGTGAATTTGCGGATTTTCAGATCAGGTCCCAAAAAGAGCATGCCGACATCCCTGTTTTTTAACAGGTTATCCATGTCATTGTTCAGTTGTGTCATTTCAATGATTTTCTGCTGCAATTCAGCGTTCACCGTATAGAGTTCCTCATTCACGGATTGCAATTCTTCATTGGTGCTTTGAAGTTCTTCATTGCTGGCGAGCAGTTCTTCGTTGGTTGCCTGCAATTCTTCATTGGAGGTTTCCAGTTCCTCTACTGTTGCCTGAAGGTTTTCACGGGTGAACTGAAGTTCATGCTCCAGATCCAGAATACGTTGCTCACTTTCCTTGCTGACATCAAACGTGTTCTTTTCCGGCAACATTTCACTGATGACAGGTTGTTTGGATTCCGTAATGAAAATGCCGACCAGACGTTCGCGGTTTCGTTTTTCCGGTAATGGACAAATGCGAATATCCACACTCAGGGGAGTGTTTCCGGAATAAATCCGTACACTGTTGTAGCGGAGTGTTTCATTGGAACTGAAGGCTTTCTGCAGACCTGTGGAGATCGGGATTTTAAGTTCATCAATGATAACCTTGTTGATCTCCTGTGAGGTTTTACCAAAAGGATATTTCAGAAAATGATTCTGGTCATTGAGCACAAACACCAGTTCCATGTGTTCATTCACCACCACAGCAAACGGTTGATAATCCTGAGCAATGAATTCCAGAAAACGTTGTAAAAACCGGTCTTGTTCATAATCCGATTGCTTGACACTGGTCGGGTAACCATTGCGTTTTTCGACGACATGCGGCAATTCCGACATTTGTGTCAGGTATTTGGAGCGTCCCCGTGAAAGATAGATTTTCCATTTATGGTCCACAGCCTCAAAAAAATCAGCCATGTCCCCCAACGACTCACTGGGTCCCAGCAATAGAATGCCATGAGCGTTCAGAGAAAAATTAAAGAGCTGAAAAACCTTTTTCTGCAGAACAGGTTGCAGATAGATCAGCAGGTTCCGGCAACTGATCAGATCCATGTTGGTGAACGGCGGGTCCTTGATCAGATTATGTTGGGCAAAGACCACCATTTCCCTGATTTTTCGTGTAACCACATAGTTTTCATCGCGTTTCTGGAAATATTTGGTGATGAGTTCCGGCGAAAGATCCGCCGTGATGCTTTCCGGATACGCTCCGGTTCCGGCAATCGTGATGGCATCTTTATCCACATCGGTGGCGAAAATCTTGACATCCAGAAACACGTTGAGTTCTTCCATGCATTCCCGGCACAGCATGGCCAGTGAGTAAGCTTCTTCTCCGGTCGAGCATCCGGCGACCCAGATTCGGAGCTGTTTATTTTCGGCTTTCTCTATCAGTGTCGGCAACCATTTGGTCCGGAGTGTTTCAAAGGCTTCTCCATCCCTGAAAAAATAAGTCACGCCAATGAGCAATTCATTATACAATGAGAGCAATTCTCTGGGGTAGCTTTCCAGAAATTTGACATAGTCTGTCAGTTTTGGAATCTGATTGACTGTCATGCGCCGTTCAATGCGCCGGATAACCGTGTTGGGTTTGTAATAGGTGAAATCGACACGGTGTCGTTCCCTTAACAAGGAGAAAATTCGCATCAAGCCATCTTCACTGGGAAACAGACCGGATGAATGTTTGGTCGCACCATAAGGATTTTTTACAAAGGATAATAGTTGGGAGGGCATTTGCTCAGGGCGCAGAACAAAATCAGGCACGCCGGTGGCGATAGCGCTACGGGGCATTCCGTCAAATTTGGATGAATCTTCATCCTGCACCATGACCATGCCGCCATTTTCCTTGATGGCTCGCACACCCCGTGTGCCATCACTGCCTGTACCAGACAAAATGATGCCGATGGCTTTCTCTTTCTGGTCATCGGCTAACGAACGGAAAAAAATATCAATCGGGAGGTTGATCCCCCGTGGAACTTCCTGTTCGTTGAGCAACAATGTCCCATGGAAAATGGTCAGGTTTTTTTTGGGTGGAATCAGATAAACCGTGTTCTGGCAAGCCTGCATGCCTTCTTCAATGGTGACAACTTCCAGGGCCGTATGTTTTGATAGCAGTTCCACCATCAGCGTCTTGTAATCCGGAGAAAGATGCTGAATCACGATAAAGGTTAATCCAGTATCAGCAGGCATGTGCTTGAAAAAGGATTCCAGCGCTTCCAGGCCTCCGGCTGAGGCACCGACGCCTACATAGTACATCGGTTCTGTAGGAGTTTCTTGAATTTCATTAATAATTTCAGGTTCCATTCACTTGTCTCATTAAAGTTTTTTACCGCTTTGCATCTGAAGTCTGCTGTTTGCAATCAACTTTTTGCTTTCGTTCACCATTTTCTGGGCTAAGGCCAAATAGAGACTGCTTTCCTGAAGTGTATCATTTTTCTCAATCAGTCTGGTTGATTGAAGAGCTGGCGCTGTTTGCGGCAATGGCGCAGGTGCTCTCAAATCAGTGTCCGACTCTGTTGGTGTGCTGTTTTCCGTAGGTTCATTTTCTTCAGAATAAAGATCTTTGCTGTATTGACTGATAATTCGTTGAACCAGTTCTGATTTGCTGGAACCGTTGCGAACACAATGATCTTCCAGAAATTTTAACAGCTCATCTGGCAGGCGAATAGTCAGTCTGTCGGACATTTTTGATTTAAATTTGACTGGTCTTCCACGAAGTTCTTGCATAAATTATTTTTGTCTGACAAAAATAAAGCGCTCATATTGGAGCGGATTAATAAATAAACAAGATGATTTAAGTTGCAGGTGTTCTATTATCAATATTGGACTAGACCAAGTTCAGAAGGACCCGCTATTTGAACTCCTGATTTGCAGAATAGAGAAACATGGAAGATATTTCTACAAAAATATTACAATTAAAACAAGACCCACGTTATGCAAATTTGTATCAACAGGCGGCTGAACTCCTGAAAAAAACACAGGATGAATCGAATCGGGACGGCATAGATACCTTGCAGGAGGCTTTGCATGAAATCAATGTGTATCAAGTGGAACTCCTGATGCAAAATGATGAACTGCAACATACTCAAAAAGAATTACAGCAGGTGAATCAGAGATATGTCCATTTGTTTGAAAATGCGCCTGTCGGATACATGATCATCAATCAGCACCTGCAGATTCTGGAAGCCAATAAGACTTTGTGCGTTATGTTGTCCATGACTCGCAATCAACTGCTCAAACGGTCGTTGATTCCCTTTCTGCGTTCGGGTGACAGCAAATATTTTTTTCAATTTCTGAATGAGCTGGAACACGGAAACAAGGCCTGTCGTGTGACTGCGCTCAAAGGACTGGAGGGGTTGTATATCCCAGTAAGAATGGATGGGATAAAACTGGATCTCGAGTCAGGGGATGTGCAATATCAGATTGCGCTCACTGACATGACCTCGCAGGCCCTCCTGGAAAAACAGCTTCGCATGATTCAGAAAACCGATGCGGTGGGAACGCTGGCCACAGGCATTGCGCACGACTTCAATAATGAAATGAATATCATTCTGGGATTCACTAATCTTATTGCGGAAACAAAAGACAATGCGGAAGAGCATCCGCGCTATTTACAGATGATATTAAATGCAGGGGGACGGGCCACACAATTGGCGAAACAGATTCTCAGCTATCAACGGGATGTGAACCCGCATCTGGATCTTGTGGATATCACACCGATTGTCAAGGAAACGTTCAACATGATCAAAACACTTGCTCCAGCAAATGTGGATGTAACAAGCATGCTTCCAGCCAGTTGCGCACCCGTGTTAACCAATGCTTCGAGCATCCATGAAATATTGGTCAATCTTTGTACCAACGCGATTCAGGCCATGTCACAGAACGAATTCGGGAAACTCCATGTATATCTTGGCACAGCACATATCGCGGCGAGCCAGGGTTCAAAGAAAAATATTCTACCCGGGGATTATGTGAAACTCACCGTGAGTGATACCGGCGGGGGAATTCCGCAAAAATTCCGACAAAAAATTTTTGAACCCATGTTTACCACCAAAGAGCGTGATATTGGCACAGGGTTGGGACTTTACAATGTGAAAACACTGGTGGAGCAACAGCATGGGTATATTGACTTTGAAAGTATCTTGGGTCAGGGAACCGCGTTTCATGTGCTGTTTCCGGTTCAGCCTCAGCAAACGGTGGTTAGTGGTGTGTCTGAGGAGAAAAAAATTCTTTCCGGAAGCCATAAACTACTCATCATTGAAGACAGTTCAGAACAACTGGAGTTGTATTCGCTGGCACTTTCATCACTTGGATATTACATCGTTGGCTGTGAAAATGGCTATGATGCGTTACAACAGTTACAACAGAACCCACACCACTTTGATGTCATTATCGTGGATCATCGCCTTCCTGATATTCAGGGGCGGTATTTGATAGAACAGATGCATGAACTTTCACCCGCAACACCCATAATCCTGACCACAGGGTATATTGGTGACACTGATCTGGAAAAGTTGAAACAGGCAGGTGTTCTTTCTTTTATGCACAAGCCGGTTTTGTTCAACGAACTCACACACTTGATCCATCATCTCGCAAAGGCTTAAGGATTTTTATGAATGTTCCGATAGAGACGGTTGTGCAATTCATTACGGATATGGCCTCAGGACAACTGGGCAATCGAATGTCTGTGACAGGTACCAGTGAAGAACTGGATGCCATTGCGTTAGGTTTGAACATGCTCGCGGAGGAGCTCCAGGCGACCATGGTTTCCAACGCGAAGTATCTACAGGCTGAAAAGGAGTTAAAAAGAAAAATACTTGAACAGAACAGTCTTTATGAAATCTCAAGACTGGAGAACCAACAGGAAATTTCTCAAGATGAGTATTTTGAAAAGGCCCTGGCTTTGATTCAAAAAATATTGCCCGGGGACATCCATATTTGTGTCATTCTTGAGACAGGCGAGGTTTATAAAACGGCAGGTTTTACAAAAAAGCTGAAGCCTCAGGTCCATGAGTTGAGAATTGGCGGAAAATTTTGGGGACTGATTGAATTTCATGGCACAGATCAACGGATTTTTGATTTGGACTTACTGGCGTTGTGGACCTCTCACTTGTGTGGTTTTCTATACAAAAGGCATAACCACAACAGATTGATGGAAACAGCGGAGCAATTGCGGATCCATCAGGTAGAACTGGAGATGCAGAATGATGAACTGCGCCAGACACAAAAAGAACTGGAAATATCGCATGATCGTTTTGCGAATTTGTTTGATTTCGCGCCAGTGGGATACATGCTGATTGATCCACATGGAATTATCAAACAGGTTAATCAGACGGCCTCCCACATGCTCAACCGGACCAGGCAAAAACTGGTGCAAAAACCATTTTCCCTGTTTTTAAGAGACCATTCCCCTGAAATCTTTTTTCATTTTTTAATGAAAATGTTTCGTGACAATCATGCGGAGTCCTGTGACCTCCGTCTGTATATTTCGGCAACGGATTATCTGGATGTCAGCATCAGTGGTTCTATTTCAGCGAGTGCTGGTGGAGACCGGTTATGCCATATCAATCTTACCGATATCACCAGAATCAAATCCACGGAGAAACAACTTAAAATCAAGGACCATGCGATTCAGTCTTCCAATAACGCGATTGTCCTGACTGATTCATCGGGGCAAATCACGTATTTAAATCCCGCATTCAAACAAATGTGGAAGGTTCCAGATGGTGAACGTGTGGTTGGGCAGAACCTGGTCAATTATTTTGAGACCGAAGAACGCTGTTATGAAATGATCGCCAGCATCTATAAAAATGGCCAGCAATTGAAGGAAATGTCAGCCAAAGGGAAAAATAATAAAATGTTCCCTGTGCAGGTTTCAGGTTCTCTCATCAGAACTGATGTTGAAGATCCTGCGCAAATCATGCTTTCCATGGTCAACCTTACCAACCAGAAACAGTTGGAAAAAGAGTTGCTCCATGCCCAGAAAATGGAATCGTTAGGGCATCTTGCCGGAGGAATTGCCCATGAATTCAATAATATTCTGCATGCGATGATGGGCTTTGCCGAGATGTTGATGGACAACCATCAGGATGAAAAAACCCTCAGGTATGTGAAACATATTCTTGATGGTGGCTCCCGTGCTTCGGATCTGATCAAGCAGATTCTGACGTTCAGTCGTGCGGGAAATGTCAAATATGAACCGCTGACTCTGTCTGAAATTGTCAAGGACTCTGTCAATATGATGAAATCCATCATTCCGGCGACCATTGAAATACAAACCCATTTTTCCTGTACAGATTGCAAGGTCAACGCAAACGCGACACAGATTCACCAGATTTTGATGAATCTGTGTACCAATTCATTCCATGCCATGCCCAAAGGTGGAATACTCACCATCTCACTGGAACGGATTCAGCACAAAACCTTAGGAAAAGAATATGATTTTGAATGGGAACAATCAGATTATGTCCGGTTATCCATTCGTGACACTGGCGAAGGCATCCCTGAACTTATCCAGAAAAATATCTTTGATCCATTTTTTACCACCAAGGAAGTCGGAAGCGGTACAGGCTTAGGCCTGGCTGTGGTGCATGGCATCGCCCAGGCGCATAACGCGCATATCCATCTGAAAAGCAAACCGGGAAAAGGAACAACCATTGAAATTCTGTTTCCCGTTGTTGAAACGGTAGAATCAAATCCGGACATTGCACTTGAGGCACCTCTTCCGGAGAACGCTCCTGTTGAGCAGAATTTTAAAATTGTGATTGTGGAAGATGAATCGGTTCTTTCTAAAATCTATCAAGAATTTTTGACTGAAAAAGGTTATGACGTGTCCCTGTTCAACAACGGGTTGGAGGCCTGGCAATTCATGGGGGAAAATGGAAAATTTGTGGATCTGGTGCTGACGGATTATTCCATGCCTAAGATGTCTGGTGTTGAATTGAGTAAAAACCTGAACGAACTTTGTCCTGATATTCCCGTTGTGTTGATCACCGGCTTTGGTGACATGATCAAACATGATCGGAGCAAATATCCCAACATAAAATCATATTTGCCTAAACCCACGACACTTCAGTCATTGCTGGGCGCCATACAACAAATATTGTCAAACAAAGGAAGTCAGGAAGGAACAGGCACCTGAAAAACAAGCACCCTTCAGCGAAAATGCCGCAAGGTATGGCGTTTCTGCACGATAACGGCTGATTGCAGGGATTGGGTGATATAATCCTTGGCTTGCTGAATACTCTGCTTCAGGGATTTTCCGGTTGCCAGACCGGCCGTTATGGCGGCAGATAACGTGCATCCGGTACCATGCACATCGCTGATCGGTAGAAATGACGCCCGAAAATCAAAGTCCTCAAGGCCATCATAAAAATAATCACAAGATTCTTGATCGACAGGCAGGTGGCCACCTTTCAGCAACACCGCGGTATGAAACCGATCATGGATTTTTTTCGCGGCCCGGCGCACGGATTCATAATCTTTAATTGGCATATCCGCCAGAATTTCCGCTTCACGGGTATTGGGGGTGATCAACCGCGCAATCGGCAGTAAATCCCGCGTCAGGGATTGAATCGCTGCTTGTTCCAGGAGCACAGCTCCGCTCGAAGCAACCATGACCGGGTCCACCACCAGCCATTGTGGACTGAATTGACGCAATGCCCGCACCACCTGTTTAATAATATCAGCGGAAAACAGCATTCCTGTTTTAACCGCAGGCACGGGATGCCAGTCAAACACAGCCTTGATCTGGGCAAATACTATTTCGGGAGGAACTGGAGAGATCGCGATGACTTCACCCGGATTTTGTGCCGTGATGCAAGTGATGGCGGAAGTTCCAAAGACCTGATGGGCGGCAAATGTTTTCAGATCAGCCTGAATGCCGGCTCCGCCACTGCTGTCTGAACCGGCGATGGTCAAGGCAAAAGGAATCATATTATTTCTCTATGACAATATTTCAAAATAACCTGGAACGGAAAAAGAATAACTTACCAAAGTTTTTTTAACACACCGCTCTTGCTCAGGTCTGTAGAGACGTGCGAATCGCGCATCTCTACCCATGCCCGGCAGGAAATGTTTTTGAGAAGTTATTGAAGTTATTTTCTGAGTATTTCTAAGTTAATAAAAAATCCTCGTTCCGATGCTCCTGCGTCGGAATGCTCAATCCGGCGCTTCTGCGCCCGCACCGCAGGAGCAGTGCCATCCTGGTTCCCACTCAGAGCATGGGAACCAGTGTTGTAACCTTAATTTGCCTTGGTCGGGATGTATCGCCGACCCGACATTGTGCGAGATGCCCGTTCCTCAATAACCTGTCCCGGGTGGCCATAAGCTCTGGCCGACGTCGGTTCGATAATAACTGGCCAGACAACGAATTTTCCGGATATTCGCATACGTTTTCTGAATCACCTCCTGCAGATCGGAACCGCACACATTCACATCCGCAATACGGTGCCCCATTTCGGCCACTTTGTGATCTCTCATGTGCAACTGTCCTTTGACCTGTTCCACTTCATTCCACCAGATGTCACAGTCCGGATCCGGTGAACCCGATACTGTCACGGGAATGCTGGGAGCTTGAGGAACCACATAGGGATAACCATAACCAGCAAGACTCAGCGAACATCCAAATGGTTTTTGCGCATTCCAGTGGAATTTGGGGGGCGTTGCCCGCATGATGTCCAACACAACTTCCAGCGAATTTTCAAGCATACTCAGAAACAGTGCCCCGGATGTCACACCAAGCCGGACATTGTATTCAATCGCATGCCATTGTTCCTGATAACGGATTGCCGTGACCTGAAGCGGACCATAAAAATGATTGGCTTTCAGCCAGGGTTGGAGCGGCATGATCAACTCTTTTGCCAGGCCATATTTGTCTTGGGGATCCTGTTCCACCAGTCCTCCCATGGGGGCACCCGCCACGGGTCCCATGTTTTGATTGAAAGCCCGTTTATATTCCTGATTGGTGGCAATGCTGAAAATTTCTCCATCACTCACAAACACAAAATGTCCGGCTTCAGCAGTACCCAGATACTCCTGCAGAAAAACTCCTTCCGCATAATCAATCCGGTCAAGCCATCCCAACGTGTCATCGATGCTTTCACACACAACCGTATGCACTGGACTGAAGGGGGAGCATAACGGATTTTTAATCACATAGGGTTTGGGATCTTTTTTCATCAACGAGAGTGCTTCAATTCTGTTTTGAACCCGATAGGAACTGGGGAACGGAACACCATATTCCCGGCACAAATCCCTGGCAAAGGCACGGTCCACTTCAAGCTGGATGGCTGTTCCTTTCGGACAGAAAACCGGTATGTTCTGTGCCAGCAATTCTTCAGACCAGGCTGAAGTGTGCCAGTCAATGGACATTGGGATGATCAGATCCGGTTTGATCTGTTGAATGACCGGAATCGGCGAAGGGTGTTGACGGGAGTCCCAGACCTGACCTTCCTGCGACGGGCCGTAGTGGCCATAATTTCGGGTAAGATAACAAAAAACCTCAGCTTGTTGCCTCCGCATGATACGCATGATCGACTGGGCAAATGCGCCCACTCCGAGAACCAATATTTTGGGTGCCATAATTTATTCCGTTAGAAAAGGTCGTAATTCCTCATCAGTTGTGATCTGGCGACGGATCAGTTCCAACGCGGTGCTTCGGAATGACTGATAATAAAATCCATCACCTGTGAATAACGCATGTCCTGAAATGCCCTGACGAATTTTTTCCTGCATGGGTGTGTCAATCCTGAGAATTTCATAAATCGGTGTGCGGCCATGATATCCTGAACCATGGCACAGGGAGCAGTTGGTTTCCGTTTCAGGGTGTGTGCACACACGGCGTACCAATCTTTGGGAGATCACCAGTTTGACTGTTTCGGCCAGCAGATCAGCGGACACACCCAGATTGAGCATCCGTTGAATGGTGGTGGCACAATCCACGCTGTGCAGTGTGGATAGCACCAGATGTCCCGTGAGTGCGGCTTTCACAGCGACTTGTGCCGTTTCTTCATCCCGTATTTCTCCAACAAGAATCACATCCGGATCTTGTCTGAGAGACGCTCGTAGCACACTGGCAAAGGAAACATTCGGGTCCTGTTTCACGGATACCTGATTCATCCCGTCAATGTGATATTCCACAGGATCTTCAATGGTGATGATGTTGCGGGTCACCGAATGGATTTCATGCAACATGGCATACAACGTGGTGGTTTTTCCACTTCCGGTAGGCCCAACCACCAGTAGCAAGCCACTGTTCAACTGGCAACCCCGCAACAGCACGCCCAAATCCTCTTTCATGAATCCCAGCGATTCCAGTTGATATTGAACCGGGGTTTGATCCAGAAGGCGCAACACGATTTTTTCACCGGTTTCAGTTGGTAGCGACGAAACTCTGATATCAAAGGTTTTGCCATTGGAGGCATGATAAGAATGGTGTCCATCCTGAGGTTTACGGCGGATGGCAATATCCATTCCAGATCGGATTTTAACATGCGAGAGGACCAGGCTTTGAAGATAAAGGGGAAGTCTTGTCAATTCACGGAGGTGTCCATCAACGCGAACGCGGACTTTTAAGCCCTGATTTGAGGGTTCCAGGTGGATGTCAGAACCGCCCAGTTCCACGGTCTGCTTCAGGATTTTTTGAAATTGTTCCGCGGCTGAAATCTGGTCAGCCTGTTCGGGTGCGTCACTTCCGTTCAACGGACGATTGATTCGAGCTTCAGGGCAAAGAACCCATTCCACAGGTCTTCCCCAGCGGAATCGGGCATAATCCATTTGAAACCAGTCGGAGTGGATCGATAACAAACCGCATGTTTTCTGGTCAATGACCAGAATCATGATGCGGGTTTTCTCAAAGATCTCAAGGGCCAGTGGTTCGGGGATCATATCCGGGAAATCGGACAACAGGGGGAGATGATAGCGCAGGGACAAAGCATTCAGGATGCTCTCTTCAGCAATCCAGCCCTGTTTGGTGAGAAACCGCAGTTTTTCCCAGTCTGACGAAACATTGGCGCCGTTCAAAATTTCCAGAGCGTCCGCATCAATCAGACCTTCTGTGATAAATTCATTCAGGAGGCTCATGAACGGCGGTCAGCAGGTGTGCGATAAACAATCCGGATTTTGTCAGCATGGCGGAGATCCACGGAGAGTATCTGATCTGACAGTTTCTGCTCAGACAGCATTTCCGAAAACTGTTTCAGGCGATCAAGGTGTTGTTCCTGACCAAGATTCACTCTGATGGTTGATTGACGTAGACTGAGTTGGAGATTTAGAGGATCAGAAACATTGATTTCCAGAATCATCGGGATCATTTCCGCAACTTCCCGTTCAATCAGATCCAGCAATTTCATGCCTCGTTCAAGATCCGCAGACCGGATGGTTTTTCCCTGCACAATTCTGCCAAAATTGCCGGTGATGACAGGAACAGGTTCAGGGAGTTTTTTCACCACTTTCAGCGGAACCTGATCCCGGGAGATCCACAACCAGGATTTCCCATTTTTAATGAAGGCGGCCGGGCGATGTTCCCTGATTCGAATGTGGAGTGTGTCAGGATAGGATTTACGAACCCAGGCCGACCGAATTACGGGCTGTTGCTGAAGATTTGATGCCAGAAAATACGGATCCCACTGCATGAGAGACTCCCCGGGGTGGATTCCTGTAGCTTGAACAATCTCATTTTTTGACAGCAACGTTTGGCCTTCAATGCCGATTTTGCGCGCGGGTTGTTCAAAAAATGAATCGCTCTGTGCCAGACTGCCGATCATTGTAAAACACACGAAGCCCAAGGCGGCCATGCCAGTCAGGTATTGAATCACTTTGAGTAAAGTAAGTTTCGAAATATCAGACAAGGCCAGAGATTCACTGAATTTTTGATGCAGGACGCCCTTGTTTTTAATCATGACCATTTTGAGGCGATGTTTTCGGTCTTCACTGATTTTCAGCTTCAATGCCGGTTTACGGGCGACCGGTTTCCCCTGGCGTCTGGTTGAATGATTTTTGAGATCCTGCATACCCACCCCTGGATATATTAATTGGGAATTTCCATGATTTGAACTTCCGGTTCCAGTCTGATTCCATAATTCTGAGACACTGTTTCCTGAATAACACGCATCAGTTTCAGCACATCGTCAGCCGTTGCATGACCAAGATTGACGATAAAGTTACTATGCTTTTCACTGACCTGCGCATCCCCAATCCGATAACCTTTAAGCCCTGCCTGTTCAATCAACTTTGCCGCAGGATTCGATGGTGGATTTTTAAAAACCGATCCACAATTTGGCATATGTTTGGGCTGCTTGTCTTCACGAAACTGTTTGTATTCCTTTATTTTTTGCTGAATGAGATCAGGATTTTCCTGTCTGAGTTGGAATAAACCCCTGACCACAATTTTATTGAGGGAACCATTGATGGATGAATGCCGATAAGAAAAATCGATTTCATCTACAGATTGTTCATGAAGTTCCCCATGAAGATCAAGCCACCCTACTTTTTTCAGCAATTGACAGGTTTCTGTACCATGTGCTCCAGCGTTCATCGCAACCGCTCCACCAATGGTGCCTGGAATACCGGCCAGAAACTCCGCACCGCTCCAACCCAGATGAGCACAGCGTTGGGCAAATGTCACATCGGCCAGTCCTGCTCCTGCCATGACCTGGCAGTTTTCAGGAAAAACTTCCCATGATTTGAATCTCTGCCCCAATCGAATCACGATCCCCGGCCAGCCTGCGTCCGTGACCAGTATGTTAGACCCTTTACCAATCAGAAACCATGGAATGCTGTGATGGTCAATCAGAGTCAGGAGTTGCTTCAAATCATCGATGTTTTCCACTTCAACAAAACAGCGTGCCGGACCCCCGATTTTCAGGGTGTTGTAGCGTCGAAGCGACAGATCCCAATGAATTTTTGAATTCAGGGACAACGTTAACAGTTCAGTGTGCCATGGTTCGGAACTGTGCATGAGGCTCAATCATTTTCACGGGATTGAATCAGATAGGGTTTGAAGAGTTCTTCAATTTTATAGTACTGACGTGTTTCCGGATGAAATACATGCACGATCACAGTATCATAATCCAGCAAGACCCAACTGCCTTCCTGATAACCTTCCGCATCGCCCTGAATCTCCTGATTTTTGAAATGCTTCACGACCCGGTCTGCGATTCCCTTGACGTGAGTTTGAGAAGTTCCTTCCGCGATAATCACATAGTCTGTGATGGTTGAAACCTCACGAACATCAAACAGCATCAATCGTTTACTTTTCGCGTCAGCCAGTTGATCCATGATGGCGTTGGCCAGATCCATTCCAATGATTTTCAATGATTCCTCCACACAGGGGTTAAGAGTGTTGTTCCTGTTTCTGACGAAATGCGTCAGCACAGGTTTTTCCGCAAAAATATTGTTGCTCACCATTAATTTTTGCAACATAAGCTGTATTGGTATCAATAAAAACGCCGCATTCAGGATCCATCACCGTGTTGGTAATACCTCCATCTTTGGCGGTTTTAGGCGATTTCGTCATGTCCTGAAACAAGCCGGCCGAAAATTTTTTGTAAAGCTTAAAAGCGGCATAACCCAGCATGCCCAGAATCAGTAAGCGGATGATCATCAGCATTGTATCCTTACATAATGTTTGCCCTGCCAGCTTTGATTTTGCCGCATGGTATCTTCAATAAATTGGGTGGGTCTCATTTTTTCACGGGTCCAGTCAGGAGCAACTAGCTCATCCCAGCGGGACGCAACGGCTGCCAGACGATGCACCGCGATTTCGGGTGAAAGATGTTCCAGAAACAGTGACACCTTGCGTGCGTATTCCTCAAGGTCGACAGGGGTGAAAAGTCCTTTGTTGAATAGTGTTTCAAGGGGTGTGTTTTTAAGCACATGCAGATTGTGGAGTTTCACGCCTGTAATTCCCATCGCCGATAATTGGTGTGCCGTTTGAACCAGTTGTTGGTCTGTCTCTCCGGGGAGTCCAAACATCAAATGCGCGCAAATATCCTGCAATCCCGCGTCTCTCAACTTATTGATCGCACTGATAGAGCATTCTCTGTCATGGCCACGGGAGAGAAATGCTAATTGCTCATTATCGAGAGTTTGAATTCCTAATTCTACTGAAATAAAATGTGTTTTTGAAATTGTTTCAAACAGTTTTACAATTCGGGAAGGCAGACAGTCCGGACGGGTTCCGATCACAAGTCCAACCACATCCGTTTCCTGCATTGCGGCATGAAACAGCGTTTCCATTTCCCTGATTTTTCCAAAAGTATTGGTATAGGACTGAAAATAAATCAGGAATTTTTCAGCACGGTATCGTGTCCGAATGGCTTCCCGGTTGATTCGGATTTGTTCGCTCAAGGATTGCTGGGCTATGGTGTGATAAGCGGCAGAACCCCATTCGTCACAAAAAATACAAACCTGCTGGTTTTCACGGTTCGGGCAGGTTTGCGCAACAGAGACACTGACTTTAAACACTTTCTGCTTAAAAATCCTCCGATAATGCTGACTCAACGGAAGATAGGGTTTGTCATAATCAAAACCGTGGCCGGATCTTTGTGGCGCGGCATTTGTGTTATTCAAGCATATCTCTGGTAATCGTCCAGTTGACCAACAAATCTTTCTTCTGGTCGACCTTGAGCGGTTTGCTGTTCAATAATACGTCGACATGTTTGGTATTGCTGATGTTCAGCAGGTAATTTTCAGAAGCACTCCATTCCATCGCTTCGCCGGGTTGCAGCAGAATTTCATGCGGTTTTTCATTATCCGCAGTAACTGTAAGCCAAGTCAGTTCACGTGCGGATATTTTTAGTCGTAAATAATCCATAGATTCAGGTACGGGTGCCTGTACGGGTGCCGTTTCCACAGGTTTGACGGTAGCTACAGGCTCTGGCGTTTTTGCGGGTTCCTGAATTGCAGGTTCGGGCACTGGTTCCGGCGCTACTTCTGGTGCTGATGCCGTTTCCGGTTCGGGTTCCATCATGACTTCAACTTCCTCAACTTCTTCAGCGAGCTGTGGGTCACTGTCCTGTTTGCTGAAGGTGGCAAAGCCAAGATATGCTACGGCCACAATCACCAGAATGATACCACCCAGAATAAAAGGCTGCATCGAGACTTTACCACTGTCCCCCACTGATTTGATCGGATCCATGTGATGCAGTTGTTCATCGCCCTGCAAGGCGGGAACAGATTGAATCATTTCCTGGATTTCCTGATCGTTCATGCCTACCTGTCGGGCATAGGACCTGATAAAACCTCTCACAAACACAGGCCCTGGTTCTTCACGCAGAATTCCTGCTTCAATATCTTCCAGCATCCGGAAATTGATACGGGTGATGTCAGAAATATACCCGAGAGAAAATCCTTTATGCTCTCGTTTTTCTTTAAGCGTTTGTCCAATGGATTCGATGATTTTAAGGCTGTCTTGATTGTCCATGTCAGTGCATCAGATGGATTTTGAAAAATTTCCGGATTTTATAAAAATTCTGTTTGACGTTTTCGTTTTCTGAGGAAGTATTTCTACTAATCAACCTATTAAGCTGTTTCGGTTTACGCAAGAGAAAACTTTGAAAATGACAGAACTTTCCGGAACCAGAACGATCGGTGTTGTTTTGTTTGTATGGAATACCCTCAAAGATATTTGCCGATAATGATACTGAGATTTTTCTGAATTTCTTCAGGGATTTTATCCCGCTGGGTCACAATGGAATACTGCAGGGCATTTTCCTGACTGCAAGGGAAATCAGGTGTCAGGAGTTCCAGTGTTCGAGCCACAATTTTTCTGGAAGTTTCGATATTGGCATGCATGACTTTCAGAATTTGCTCAATCGTGACTTCTTCCGCGGATTGATGCCAGCAGTCATAATCCGTTGCCAGCGCGATGGAGACAAACGCCATTTCAGCTTCCCGGGCCAGTTTTGCTTCCTGCGCATTGGTCATGCCGATCACCGAAGCACCCCAGGAGCGGTAGATGGTGGATTCTGCACGGGATGAAAAAGAAGGGCCTTCAATACAGACATAGGTACCACCCTTATGAAAGGTTGCTCCCACATCATTGGCGGCTTTGATCATCACGTCTGTGAGTTTTGAACAGACAGGATCGCCAAACTGGGTGTGTGCCGCAATGCCATTGCCAAAAAAGGTGGATCGACGCTGTTTGGTCAGGTCTATGAACTGATCAGGAAAAACGATATGTCCCGGCTCAATTTCCTCTTTAAGACTTCCCACCGCACTGACAGAAATCAAATGGGTCACGCCAAGTTTTTTCAAGCCCCAGATGTTGGCCAGAAAAGGAATCTCTGTTGGTAAAAGGCGGTGTCCCCGTCCGTGACGTGGTAAAAAAACCACAGGGATGTCATGCAGTTCTCCACACACAAAAATATCAGAGGGTTCGCCAAAGGGCGTGGAAATGCGAATTTCTTCAACATTTTTCAGACCAGCCATGTCATAAAGCCCACTGCCGCCAATAATTCCTACTTTCATAGATCACTCCTTGAAATTTATGATTCTAGTTACGCAACAACTGTCAGTTCCAGACGTTCAGTTGTCAATTTATTCTAAATGAATGAAATCAATATACTTTGTAAAGATAACTTGGGTTGCCCCTATTTTCGGCTACAAATTGTAGGGGTGAACCTGTGTGTTCGCCCTGATCCCGGGCAGACATACAGGTCTGCCCCTTACGAATCAGGAAAATTCAACTGATACCCCAAACGTTCTACAAACTCGGGAAATCGCATAGTACTGTTTTTATAACGTGTTTGATATAAAAGATGAATTGCCGCACTCACAATGCCCGGTGGATACTGACGGATTGTGAAACCGGAGGCCTCTGCGCCCAGAGCTGATTCTACCAGATCACGAAACTCCACAGGTTCCGGACTTTGTTGGAGCATTCTGCCAAGTTCGACGCAAAGCTGGTCATATTCAGAATCACTGATCACTGATTCGCTGAGTTGGTAGTAGAGAAACGAATGGACCAGAAACTGTCTGATTTTCTGCTTCAGGATGTCATGTTGAGTCTTGAACAAGGGAAGGTCATTCATGTCCACATTCCCTCAAATACTGATCTGATCATAACAATATTTCAGCCAACTGAAGAAAAATACATTTCGGTTTCCCCTCCAGCGATTGACTGGATGATGGATATCGAAATTGGCAGGTTCTGGAACGTTATGCATTTGCGCATCCCGTAAGGCCTCTTGAACCAGACGCCTGGCATTGTATTCCGGATGTCCGATGTGCATGATGCTTCGGTGATCCGGTGTTTCAAAAATGACATATCCACATTCCTGACTGTGGGCCAGCAGGTTCAGACGCCCGTCATTGCGTGCCTGCTCCAGAATCCGGTCATCAATGCCCGCATGACGACTTTGGGGGCACCAGAACAGATCATCCATTTCGCCCACGACAGGATGAGATGGTTTTGAAATATTGTGGAGTTCAAACACTCCGAATAATTTTTTCTGATAGTTGAATTTGTCAATCCCCTGAAGTTTAGCCAAGGCAAGCCCGCCCCAGCAAATTCCCATGACACTCGTGCAATTTTTTACAGCATGTATCAGGATTCCGCTGATTTCTTCCCAGTATTTCACCTTCTCAAATTCAATGTGCTCGACGGGTGCTCCTGTAACAATCATCCCATCCAGCGGTTCTTCCACGACAGCATCCTCATAAGTAATATAAAGTTCGTTGATGTGTTCCTGATTGGAACTTTGATAGTTATGAGATGCCAGTTTGATCCAGACAGGATCCACCTGCAGGATAGAAAGTCCGAGCGGATGAAGAATATTGAATTCATAATCCTGACACTGCGGCATAATATTCAAAATACCGATTCGGAGCGGACGGATATCCTGACGGGATGCGTCCTGGGGGGAGATGCATTTGATCCGGTTGGTTTCCAGCAACTCCCGGGCATGGTATAAATCAGGGATTATAACTGTCATAAAACAGGTCTGAAAGGTTCAATAAATCAGAATGTTTGTCAGATTGCCGAAGTGTGGCTGATGTCGCAAGATATTTTCAGTCAGGCATTGCTCCCTGCTGTTTCTGCGGTATTGTCCGGAGCACCCGGGTCTCTGCTTCACCATCTGAAAGTTTGAGGGTCACTAGCTCATCTGGCAAAAGTTTACTGACCGAACGAACAGGCTTGTTTTTCTTGTCGAGAATGATGCTGTATCCACGTCCCAATGTGGCCAGCGGGCTAAGTGAATCCAACAGTTGGACCTGTTGATGAAACTGGTCCTGTGCTTTTGTCAGATGAGCTTCAAGTGCCTTGATCAAACGGATTTCCTGCTGTTTCAGCATTTGTTGCTGATTGTGTAATTCTTTGGAGGGACTCAACAGTTTCAATTTCTGTGACGCGGTCTGCCATTTCCTGAACCGAAGCAGTCTCTGGCTCATGAATGAACTGCTTAAACGTGAGGACAGATCATCGACTCGTTGCAGATACTGAACAATCAGAGTTTCCGGATTGCTGAGGATTCGGGTTGTTAAATCCAGACGTTGTTTCAGCTCCTCCATGCGTCGGGACATCACCCGTTCAAATCTGAGAGAATAATCTTCCAGCAGCAATTCAAGTTCTCTCCGTACTGGCACGGCAAGTTCCATCGCCGCTGAAGGTGTGGGAGCCCGTAAATCACTGACAAAATCCGCAATGGTGAAATCGGTTTCATGTCCTACAGCGGAAATCACCGGGATTTTTGAGGAAAAAATTGTTCTTGCCAGACCTTCATGGTTGAACGCCCACAAATCTTCCATGGAACCACCGCCCCTGCCAATAATGATCACATCCACAGACTGAGGGCTGATTTCATTGAAGTAACGCAAGCCTTCCATCAGTTCTGCCGGAGCCGGTGTTCCCTGCACTGCCGCGGGAAATAAAATGACATGCACTCCCGGGAATCGGCGGTTGAGCACGTTGAGCATGTCATGGATGACAGAGCCTGTGGGAGACGTGATGATGCCTATTCGTTTAGGGAAAAACGGAATTTTCTGTTTATGCTCGGGTAAAAACAGACCTTCTTCAGTCAGTTTTTTTTTCAATTGTTCAAAGGCCAGTTGCAGAGCTCCAATGCCTTTCGGTTCCATCGAGGTGATGGTCAGTTGATACTCACCTCTGGGGGGATACACGCTCAGCGACCCTTTCACAATCACTTCCAGGCCATCTTCTACCCTGAATTTAAGGCGCTGTGCCGACTGACGGAACATCACTCCCCTGATCTGGGCCTGGGCGTCCTTGATTACAAAATATAAATGTCCCTGGGCGGATTGTTTGAAATTGGACAGTTCCCCCTGAAGACTCACTGCACCCAGTCCTGTTTCCAGAAGTGCTTTGATACGTCGGGTTAGTTCTGTGACAGTCCAGATGGATGTTTTGTCTTCGTTTCCTGAGTCGGTGTTCTGATAACTGTTGGGCGTTTCAGCCGTCAGGATGGCAGGAACTTCAATTTCAAAAGGAACAGCCATTTGCGCTTATTTTGTGGAGATTTGTTTCAGTAATTCAGTTTTCATCACTTCTTCAGGCGCTTTCTGTCCTGTCCAGAATTCAAAGGCTTCACATCCCTGGAATAACAGCATTCCGAGTCCATTCATCGCTGGAATTCCCAGTTGTCGGGCCTGTTCCAAAAATTTTGTTTCAGGGGGATTGTAGATAATATCCACTACATTCCGGATGGTTGAGAAACGTTTCAGATCAACAGGGGCTATCGGTTCTTTCATGCCGGCAGACGTGGTGTTGATCAGAAGGTCCAGTTCCTGCGGGTAGAGTGCTTCCAGAGAAACGGCTTCCAGGGGGATGTGTGGGAAAAGAGGCTGGAATTCCGCAACAAGCGCTTCAGCTCTGGCATGAGTCCGATTGTTTAACAGCAGATGCTTTGCACCGTTTTTAGCGAGGGTTGCCAAAATAGCTCTGGCAGATCCTCCAGCCCCAAGGATTCCAATGGTTTTTTGAGCAGGATCAAAGGAAATTTTCTGTAGAGATCGAACAAATCCGGGCCCATCGGTGTTGGTCCCTGTCAAACATCCATTGTGATGGATCACCGTATTCACAGCACCAATGCTTTGAGCCAGTGGTGTGATGTCGTCCAGAAATGGTATGATGGCTGTTTTGTAGGGCACTGTGACGTTGATTCCGGCAATGTTGAGCGCTTTCAGTCCTTTGACGGCTGATTCCAGTAGTTCTGGCAAAACGGGAAAAGCAACATAAATGGCATTAAGATTCAGTGCTGAAAAAGCACCATTGTGCATGGCAGGGGAAAATGTGTGCTGGACAGGATTCCCGATAATGCCATAGAGTCGGGTGTTTCCATTGAGGGAACCGGGCATACTACTCCAGTTCGTTGAACTTGTTATTGATGAGTTCAACAATGGCCTCAACAGCGGCATCTTCATCGGCGCCTTCCGCGGTGATGGTCAGGGAGGTTCCCTTGGTTGCGGCCAGCATCAGAAGTTCCATGATGGTCTTTGCGTTGGCTTTTTGAGTGCCTTTGATCAAAGAGATGCCAGACTTGAACTGGTTAGCCAGTTTAAGGAGCTGGGCGGCGGCCCGGGCGTGTAAACCCAGGCGATTTATGATCGTGACATGCTCTGTTCTCATGATCGTTTCCTTGGCGAAACAATGAGTCTTGCACGAAGGCAAGACTCAGGAGGACTACAGACCAGCTTGAGTTCTGAGGGAATCCGCCTTGTCAGTGCGTTCCCATGTGAACTCCGGCAATTCCCGGCCAAAATGACCGTAAGCCGCGGTTTTCTGATAAATGGGTCGCAACAGATCCAGTGTTTTGATAATGCCAGCGGGGCGTAAATCAAAAGTATCCTGAATCAGTTTTGCGATTTTTCCTTCATCAATTTTTGAAGTACCAAACGTGTTGACTGAGACAGAAACAGGTTCAGCCACACCAATCGCATAGGCCAGTTGAACTTCACAGCGCTCCGCAAGACCCGCCGCGACAACATTCTTGGCAACATAACGAGCGGCATAAGCGGCTGAGCGGTCAACTTTGGAAGGATCTTTTCCAGAAAAAGCACCTCCACCATGACGTCCCATTCCACCATAAGTATCAACAATAATTTTTCGTCCGGTCAGTCCCGCATCACCCTGTGGACCACCGACAACAAAACGTCCAGTTGGATTGATGTGAAATTTGGGTTTGACCAGAAATTGGGAAGGAATGACGGATCGGATGATCTTTTCGCTCACATCTTTGCTGATTTGTTCCTGTGACACATCTGGAGAATGCTGGGTGCTGATGACCACAGCGGTGACTTCCACAGGCAATCCATCGACATATTTGACGGTGACCTGGGATTTTCCATCAGGTCGCAGGTAAGGCAGGGTTCCATCTTTGCGGAGTTGAGAAAGTCTCAGCGCAAGTTTGTGAGCCATTGAAATTGGCAGAGGCATGAGTTCAGGGGTTTCGTTGCAGGCGTACCCGAACATCAAGCCCTGATCGCCGGCACCCTGTTCCTTTTGTTCGCCTTCATTGACACCTTGGGCAATATCAGGGGACTGCTTGCCAAGACTGACGAGCACACCACAGCTAAAACTGTCAAAACCCATTTCTGAACTGGTATATCCGATGTCCTTGATGGTGGAACGGACAATTTCCTGAATGTCTACCTGGGCTCTGGTGGTGACTTCACCCGCAACCACAGTGAGCCCTGTCGTGACGAGTGTCTCACAGGCTACACGACTTTTCGGGTCCTGCTTCAACATCGCATCCAGCACACCATCTGATATTTGATCACAGATTTTATCGGGATGCCCTTCAGTCACACTTTCGGAAGTAAACAACATTTCTGCCATAACAATTGCTCCTTAAAATAATTAGGAAAAGACCGGCTTTGAAGATAGTTTCAAATAAATTCCACTACTGGAACAGCCAATTTCAAGCGAATGTTCCTATCAAATGCAGTGTAAGGCACAAGTTAATAATACGGGCATATTGTTCAGGTTTACAGATGCTCAGACAGCTTGTTATAATCCCTGTTGTGAGCGAACCTTGTGGCCTCCGGAAATCCCGGAAACCGGAATGATTACGCCTCAAACCGGAACAATTCTTCGAGACTTTGAGCGGTCAGAATACGCTCTGCCAGCGTTTCCAGTTGGGCGAAAGACAACGTACTCAGTTGAGTCAGGTAGATTGCTGGAATTTCACGGAATTTGATCCGCAATTGTTTTTCTACCGTTCTGCGAAGTCCTTTCTCAATGCCTTTCTCAATGCCTTTCTCAATGCCTTTCTCAATGCCTTTCTCAATGCCTTTCTCAATGCCTTCGGCTCTTCCTCTTTCAAATCCTTCATCAATCCATTGCTGGGCCATGGTGGGCATAACGACCTCCTCTAATAATTCCGGGTTCGGGAGTTTGTGAAATTCTTCAATGAATGAATCCTTCTCCAGATTCGGAGAGGCTTTGAACAGATAATACAACAACGTTTCCAGATATTCCAGTCCGGTTTTGCTACGGGAATAGTCCCACAACATGGGAAACAGCGTGCCGAATAGAAACCGTGGCAAATCATGGTCATCAATGTGTTTCATCATCAGCATCGCGGTTTTGACCAGCACATCGCCCCGGATGGCTTCATCCGGAATGTGGGACAGATCCAGCAGGGCGTAGTGGAATTGCGGAACATAGGCTTTGAGCGCGGGGTGAACCTGAAAATACTCATGAAAACTCAAGGGCGTATTCCAGCCAGCGTGTCCCTGATACACGACCATCGGAAACACGGGCGGAAGAGGACTGTCCGGCTTCTGTTTGCGGAAGTTTTTCCAGCAACCGACCATGTACTCCAGAATCCGGAACGGCATGTCGGCATCGGGTTGGCGTTGATGTTCCAGATGCAACAGAATCCAGCCGGTTTGATCTTCCGCCAGAGTCACCTCATACAAAATATCAGTCCGGCGGTTTTTAAGGGTTTTGTCCACGAATTCCCCAGACACCAGTTTCAAGGTGCTCCAATCCATCAGGGCCGCCACTTCGGCGGGCAGATTGTGGCGGAAAAATTCCTGCGCGAAATTCAGACTGCTGAACTGCGTGAGGAAAAAATCATTGTGGGGATTGCCCTGTTTTTTGGCCATAACGCAAGATTCTTACATGGTGGGTGAACGCTGGACGAGATCATAATAAGGCCGGACTTGTAACCCGCCTATTCCTGAGAGTAAAGCGGGATTTGCGGGCAGGGCTGTTAAGTTCTCATGAGATGGACTGGATTCCAGTCTGCGCGGGAACGACAGCAAAGTGTCAGCTACTTTTGAAAGGTGCCGGATTTTTCCTGATTTTTTAAACCGCCCTGACGGGCGGTGCTCCGATCTCAACAACCCGTTTCCCTCACTAACATCAAACCGTGCCATTCAACAACCCGTGGAACAAATAACCAAAGCGCCAAAGCACCGACTCACCCGCCTCCACGAACGCACCGGACATAGGAGGTATCGTACTTATTGACGCTGACCACGCTGCCGTCGAGGAAGCTCACGTCCCACGCGTAGCTCGAATGGCCGGCGGACGACGTCGAAGACCAATAGTTCGAGGACTTCATATTAGGGAAACTCGTCGCCGGTTTAAACCGTTTTCGGTCAAGCAGAAATTCCAGTTCTTTCACCGCGGGTAAACGCCAGTCTTCATAGCCGCCCAGACGCAGACCCTCACAATAACTCACAGCGGCATTCCAGGTTTTCTCTCCCCCATCCGCCTTCTGCCACTCCAGCCCGGTTTGACGGTCAACAACGGTCTGGCCCCGCTCCAAATAATCAAAGCGCCGAAGCACCGATTCACCGCCTCCACGAACGCACCGGACATAGTAGGTAACGGACTTACTGCTGCTGTTCAAGTTGCCGTAGCTGAAGTACACGGTCCATGCTCTGCCCGAATCGTAGGCGGGCGACGACGAAGACCAATAGAACGAAGACTTCATATTAGGGAAACTCGTCGCCGGGTTGTATTTCCCGTAATCCACAAGGGTCAGCAGTTCTTCAGGCGTCGGCAAGCGCCAGTCCGTCTGACCGCTCGCGGAAAGGCTGTCGCAATAACTCACGGCATCGTTCCAGGTTAGTGCGCCGCCATCGTCTGTCTGCCACACCAGACCTCCAGCCATCTTGAGTCCTTCCTCCATCCTGATTTCGATTTCCAGACTTTGTTGATCTTTGACCGTGAGAGTTTGCGTGCCTTCCTTGTCCGCGGAACGGACGGTGATTTCATGAGACCCGGCGGACAGTTTCAGCACAGCGGGGGCTTCTCCCATGTCCTGCCCATCCACAAGGATTCTGGTTCCATCTTCAAAGGGGGTGGCCGTGATCGTTACGGTGCCTTCCAGTTTCCGGAGGGTGGCTGTCGTTCCGCGGATCGTTTGTTGTTGTCCGCGGGCGACATTGAGTTTGAATTCCAGCGAGGCATAACCCGTTTTTTCCAGAAGCAGGCGGTACTCTCCCGGTTCCAGTTTCAGGGTCGCCGGGCTGGTTTCTGTCAGAAGCGGGGATTCTTCTCCTCCCCTGTTCACGGGGGAGGCCGGGTGGGGGTAAACCTTGATCGCGGCTCCGGCAGGAAGGCTTTCCACCAGGGTTTCGCCGAAATTGGGTTCCAGTTTCAGCTTCAAGGGCAGGGTTCCGCCATCCCTGATTTCAACACTCTGGTTTTCAAGCGGCAGATACAGGGGTTTTCTGAGGCTCATCAGGTAGGTTCCGGACAGGACATGGTCGTTGCTGTAAGGGGTTTCTCCCACTTTCTCATCCGCCAGATAAACTTCGGCTCCCGGGGGATCGCTGGTGATTTGCAGACTGCCGAAGCGGGGGATCAGTTTGAGGTTGGTGAATTTGTTGGTGCCGCCACTGAGAGGCAGTTCCAGGGTTTTGTCATGGTAGTCCGGTTTTTTCAGTGTGACCCGCAAGGTTTGACCCGCTTGCAGTCCGGTTTTCTGATACGGGGTTTTGCCCGCTTTGGCGTTGCCCAGAAACACTTCCGCCGCTGACGGAATACTGGTGATGACCAGGATCGCCATGGAAGAAGCGGTGTTTCCACTCACCTGAGGGGTGATCAACTCCACTCCGCTCACCCCTGCGCTGACGGGTCCCACGCTCACAAACGCCGCTCTGCCGCTTCCTGTTTTCTTTCCCGCCAGCAAAGCCGCCAGTTCTTCCAGACGCGGATTGATCGTGTCCGGATTTCCATCGTGCTCCACAAACTCGGTGGTACTGCTACCTTTTTCAATATCATGCAGGGTGGCTGAAAACTGGTATTTTTTCTCTCCCAGTTTCAGGCGCTGGGTCGCGACGACATGCGTCATCTTGTTTTCCTTGCCGACCTCGATGGCGCATTTATCCAGGGTGCATCCCACTTCCTTCAGAGACTCGATCTTCTTCTGGTCGGTATCCGCCGTGCTGGAGAGCTTAAACCCCTGATTGCTCAGCGCGGAACGGAACACCCGGCTATAAGCGGTTTTCTGAGCTGGTGTCCATTCTGTGGAATCAATATCAAACACCCCCATCAGCATGGTTTGCTGGGTATCGGTTTCATACTCCGCTTTCATCTGTATGATGATTTTTTTATCCAGGCCCTGGAGTACTCTGGTCTGGAGGACAATCATTTTGCCCTTGGGTTCATACGCCACATCCAGCCACAGCACATTGTACGAAGTCCCGGCGATTCCCGCGTCACGAGCGTCCATGAGCCTGGCGTTGCGAAACTGGTTACGCAGAGCGATGAACAGTTCTCCTGAAATATCGCCTGCCTTGCTGTCCTCTTTTTTGGTCAGGTAGTGATACACATTCACCACCAGATCTTCCTTGGTATCGGTTTTGAGTTTGGTAGTAAGCTGACGAGCGAGTTCCTCCGAGGCCTCTTTCATGGTGTTGGCGTGAACTGGCAACGTGATGAACAGCAGCAGAAGCAGGGAAAGTAGAGGTTTCATGGAGGGTTTCCGGTTCGAGGTTAACGTAGGGGCGAAAGATGTTTCGCCCGTACTGAGGTCAGAGGTTAAAGAACAGAGGTTTATGTTCAAGGATTCTTCAATAATTCCGAGATTCGGGTTTTGAGCTTTTCTTCAAGATGGTCCTCAAAGCCGGTGATGACCTCCGCGATTTTCCCGGCACGGTCAATCATCACGATTCGGGGCAGGGCATCGGCTCCATAGGCTTCGACCGCGTATTCCCGTTGCGGCAACAACACAGGAACCCTCAGATTGTATTTGGCGATCATTTTTTTGACAGTAGCCTGAGTGATTTCCTGATCCACATTCACATACAGGAACTTCACAGGCTGGTCTTTCATGCTTTGAGCCAGCCGGTTGAAGGCGGGAATCTCCCGAATACAGGGAACGCACCAGGTCGCGAAAAAATTGAGCACCACCACATTGCGTTGTCTCAGGGCAAGGTACTTGTCGCCCTGTTCCACAAATTTGAGTTCTTCCAGCAAATCACTCACTTTGAGTTTTCCGGGTTCCGGCGCTAATTCCCCGGATAAGTCAGGAGCCTCCCTGCCCACCAGGTCTTCCGCGTAAAGCGTAGGTGACATAAGGCACTGGACGAGCAGGCACGCTAACAAGAAGGCTTTCAGGTTCATCAGGGTGGCCTTGAAACAAGAGGTTAAGAAGAGCGGGATTGGTTATTTTTCGGAAAAGAAAGATGAATTTAGCCTAAACCTTTCAAACGCAACCATGGTTGTCAAGAGGTTTTTATGATTTTATTGAAAGCGGAAGGCTGATCTTCAAAACCGGAAGGTGGGACAGATCCATCAGGGCGTAATGGAATTTTGGCTGTTCAACTCCGGATCAGTTGAAAGCTGGCGCGTTTGAACTCACGACGGTTCAGGATTTCAAGGTAATGACTGGCCAGCATGTAAAGATTTTCTTCATGTTCATCGAAATCTGTCGCGGTGGAAATGCTGACCAGTCTTGAAAAGTGCATGCGGGCGTCATGCAGATTTTTTTTGCGAAAGGCAATGACACCCAGATGGAACAGGGCTACAGGGTGATTGCTACTTAATTCAAGGCAACGGGTGAATGTTTCCTGGGCTTCATTCAATCGATCCAGTGCAAGGTATAGCCTGCCGGTTTCCAGCAAGAGCTGGGTCGTTTCCTCTTTCGACAGTCGATCGGCTTTGATGTCGGCTTCCATTTTTTTAAAAAACACTCCTGGATTGGTTTTTTTACCAAAGTATAAGGGAAATCGCAGTGGTTTGAACGGTTCCATGGCTTTGGCCTCAGCTTCAGAAATTTTGAGTAATTGAGCTGTCAGCGTTTCCGCGTATAAATTTGATAAAAATTCTTTATCAACCCGAAAGGGTAAGGATGCCTGGCAGTTTTTACAGTTCAACTGATCAGGAGTCCATATGTGGATGTTATCAAACACACGGCGCTGTTCAATCATTTCCTGATCATAATACAGAACAGAAATAGGATAACGGTAGGAGGCATGACATTCCGGGCATAAAATTCTCACATGAGGCAGTGTGCCTCCTTCCGTCGTTGAAATCAGTGGATGATGGTCATTCAAGGGATTGGGGATGTTGTGAATCAGACACAGCAATTCAATCAACTGGGCGAGTTCCGATTCGTCCTCACGATAATGCTGGAGCAATTTGGGGAGGAATGATTGATCAGGATAGTATTCCATGAGTTCAAAAAACAGATGAAAATGCTGATTGATCAATACCGTGAAATGCTTGAGCATGATCTGAAGCGATTCCTCATCAGGCAATCTCGCGAATAATTCCAGCGCGTAATCCACCTGGTCATGCTGTCCAGTCAGGATATAGTTTTCC
Source organism: SAR324 cluster bacterium (assembly GCA_015232315.1). Classification (NCBI taxonomy): domain Bacteria; class Deltaproteobacteria; species SAR324 cluster bacterium. The sequence continues at coordinate 133,173 of JADFZZ010000001.1, forward strand.
AGCCTCGTTTTATAAATTTCTGAAAGTTTGGGCAATAAAAATGTCAAATTGTGCTTCCACGGTTTCGGAAGAACCTGCGGGAAGGGGTACTCCACTTGATCGAGTTGCCTGGTGATCAATTTCCATAAGGCGTCTCTGGCGGTGTCATGAGAGAACGTTCCTGACAGCGGAGGCGAGGTTACATGATCAAAAGAAAGATCTGAAAATAGTTCTATGACCTGAACCATGAAACCATTTCTGAGGATTGCGGAATGGTAAAGCCGGGATATGGTTGCTGTGTGTTGTTCAGGGGACGCCATGCATTGCTGTTCCACTTGCTTGATCAGATGAAGCAAGGGCAGAGACATGATAAAATTAAGCTCACGATCCTGAATTTTGAGAATCGTGTCTTCCCAGCAGGGAATCACAATAGCACCAAACGCACGAACACAGGCGGATTCCAGTGATTCATTTTCTGTTTGAGGAAACTGGCTGAAGAGAGACTGCATCAATGCTGGTATCTGCTCAATGGCACGATTTTGACGGGTTGCGTCAAGCTGATCCAGCAAATCAAGGCAGGAGGTCTCCAGATGAACACCTAACACATTGGCGCATTCCTGATACATCATTCGAAGAGAATAGCCATAGCCCATGCGGACTGAAATATAATCAATGACCTCATCTCCTTCAAATATTTCTGTCAGGTGTTGCAGAAACAGGGGATCAGCAAAATTTTTGCGATAATGCGTGTAATGCCGGATTAATTCTTCAATTTGAGCCGGTGTGGTTAAGGCTTCGGACAAGACACCAAACAAGGCCAGTGATTTGACATGGCTTTCATAATGATCTGTCAGGATCTGAGCCAACGCTGTCCAGTACTTGATGTTGTCAAATAACAGCATGCTTTGCGCGGCACTCTGGAGTTCCGGTATATTGAATTCGTTGGCCTGCAACAGCTCTTCGGTCCACTTCATCAAGGCGGGTTCAGCATTTTCATAATGCAGTTCTGCCAGAGCCGTTGCGCTGGCGATTTTCAGGGTTCCTGAGGATTGGTTGAAAATTCGAAACAGTGGAAATCCCAATTCCTGGATCTGGTATTGTCCAATCAGGTAAATGCCGGATTCCTTGATTTCATCCGTGTCCGATTCAATGAATTTACGGGCAAATTTTTCACAGTCTTTCCCCCAGTGTTCAGTCAGATGGTAGGCGGCCCACATCTGAATCCTGATATAGGGAGAGTCCAGGTGTTTCAGCAAATTTTCATAACTCAACACATCCATTGATATCCTCCATTGATGTCAGATTGTTTAGGAACGACAAAAGAATAACGGCCCAAAGTTTTTTAACACACAGCCCTTGCCCAGGTCTGTAGAGACGTGCGAATCGCGCGTCTCTACGCATGCACGGCAGGAGATGTTTTTTGAAAAGTTATGGAAGTTATTTTTCGAATGTTCCTTAAGATTGATCACACCTATTCTTATTCAAGAACCGTTCAGCGCTCAGGGAAGGGCCCAAGTTCATCTCCGAAAACATTAATAGCCATGTCATACGCCGTATCGACCGACTGAAATCGATATCTCCCCAGGACAGTTCCTTCCGGTGTGATGAGCATGATCAGCGGTTTCGTTGTTTCTGTCGCATAATATTTGTTCGCGAACAGTTTATCCCAGTCAATCAGGACGCGCGCCTTCATTTCCTTTGGAATTTTTACATCAATCATGGACATGGCCATGGCATTGGGCAGAAATCGGGATATTCCCGGGGAAATGACCATGAATGCTTTTTCAGGAAATCGGACGAACAGTTTCTTGTATAGCTCAGCCGCCAGTGGAATCGTGTCTTTTATTGGTGCCAGCACAATCAGAACAGGGGTTTTTACGACCTGATTCAGCTTAATTTCTTTTTCATCCAGGTTTTGGTATTGGGACCGCATCGGATGCGCTCCATAGACGGTTGAAGCGCATAACAGCAACAACAGAATCACAGTTGAAACCAATTTCAACATTTTTTTTTCAGCAGGAGCAGGGATTGATGTGTTTTTTTCAGTATGCATGAGATGCCGGCGTGTTTAACATAACCTTCAGATTCAGAAAGCAATGAACAGATTTTTATTCAGATATGCATTCTTTTACAATTTTTTTGCCATTTCTATGTTTTAGAATGAATGGAACAGAAAGTATCAATCAACAATCGTGCTTCTGCGGTGTGATGCATGCGAATCCATGAGGCACCCTGATGCAATCCTGTGCAGGCCGCTGCCAGTCCCGGAATCTCCCGTTCCTGAACATTGAGAACCCTGCCTGGACGGATGCGTGATAAAAAGGATTTCCGTGAAGGACCGATCAGCACTGGAAACCCCCAGGCGACCAGTTCGTCCAGACGTCGCAGGATCTCAAAGCTGTATTGAGGATTGCCGCTGATAAAAAATCCCATGCCCGGATCAAGAATGATAGCCTCTTGTCGAAGGCCCTGTTTTTCAGCCCAGAGGATTCGTTCTTCAAAAAAAGCCTTTACCGTTCCCATAACATCCGTGTATTCCTTTGATTCTGTCGAAGTTCTGGCAGAAGTGTCCTTGGAATACATCAACACCACAGGGGCTCCTGTTTCCACAAGAACTTCCACCAGGTGTGGATCACCCCGGAGCGCGGTGACATCGTTGATCATGTCGGCGCCAGCTTCAATCGTTTTGCGGGCAACGCCCGATTTCCAGGTGTCAACAGAAATCCAGACATCACTTTGGGCTCTGAGTGCTTCAACGACAGGAAGGACACGCAGTGTTTCCTCAGTTTCGCTCACATCCAGACTACCGGGACCGGAGGATTCGCCACCGATATCAATACAGTCCGTTCCATCCTGACACATGGAAAGTCCCTGCTGGAACGCATGATCCTGCTGGAAATATTTTCCACCATCAGAAAAAGAATCAGGGGTGACATTTAAAATCCCCATCAATCGGGGTTTTTCCAGTGAAATTGTTTTGCGACCGGAAGTAATCTGTCGTATGGATTCAATGGGGAATATATCCATAATCTGTCAGGCACATGAAAAAGGAATACATTTTGAACATCAGGTTTTGAAATATCCGGGGAAGATTTCTTGAGAACCATCACACCGTTGATCATCTATGGCTGAAGTTAGCAAAAAAGAACGTCAGGAACAAATGCTTCGTCAATTCGCACGAATTGACAAGTTTTTGCAGGCAAACTCAAAAAAGTTCTATCAGGAATATGACACGTTCAATGAGTTTCTGGTGGAAACACGACTGCACATTCTGGAACAGGCTGAGCACCTGCAACGTGAACATAATGAGGAACTGACTGAAGAAATGCGGGATGTGTTGTCCATTGACGCGGAAGATGGCATTGCCAACAGACTCAACATGATGACGCTGATTCTTGCGAGAATGGCAAACCCGCCCCTGTTCAATTTTTTAATTCAGCACAAACTCAATGTAAAAAACATTGAGAATCTGTCGTTTCAGCAAATTCCTCTGGAAGTGGATACTCTCCTGTTTATCACCAATCCGTTGTTGGCCTTTGATCTGGTGTTTGATCTGCTGGAGTTCCGGAACAGGCACAATCGTTTCGTGCATCTTTACATCACCAATCGTATCGCACGCTGGTTGTTTCGATTTACCCAGTTTGTGATCAACTATGACCAGTTTGACAAGGTCATTCACCTGACCTTGCTTCAACCCGCGCGGTTTGATGCTTACAAGGACAAATTTGTCAAATCAGTCCATTTTCTGGCCGCGGAAGCCCTGGATCATATTCTCAATGATAAAAAATCCATTTATGTGAATGATCTCCGACGTCTTTATCTGATATTGAGCCGAACCCTGTTTATTGCGGCACGTTCAGGTCAAACAATAGCGCCAGAGATTCTGGAAATGCTGACAGATCTGATTCCGATCATGGACATGGATCCTGAACAGTTGAAAGAAGACGGTTTTTATGCGGAGTATCAGGAAATTCATTTTATGAATCCGCAAAAAGTTTTTTTGCAGCAATTCACAGAATTACAAAAGCAGGATGTCGATCATGTTCTGGTTTTTCTGGGTTCGATTCACCCCGTGGACCGTAATCAGATTCTGCAAATGGTCTATGATCGCACCCGTTTGTATCCACTCAAATTGTTTGCGTCGATCAAAAAGCATTATCAGCAAAATGATGGAGTGATTCCGGTTTATTATAAAATGGTCGCTGAAAGCCTGCGTCAGATTGTGGATTATCATTCTGTCAAGAATGGGGGAATGGTCCGCAAGGAAATTTATGAACCGTTGTTTTTTCAGGAACATCTTTCTCTTGCGGATCACAAGATTGAGGCACCTTCAGACGAATTGCTGCACAAACCGCAGGAATGGCTGACTCCCGGGCAGATTTTTGAAGTGTTCCACAAAGCCGGTGCGGGAGATGATAAAAAAATGCTGTTTGATCTTGCCAGCCTTCCCTTCTGCTACATCATGATTGAATTCGGGCGTCCATCTTACCACACATTCTCGCTCATTCATCTGTTTATTCTGGACCTTCAGCCTAAAACCTACCGGGATATTCTAGGGTATCTTGCGGGATCACTGCAAATGGATTCACGGGAGTTGGATGTTTGCCTGAAACAAATCAAGGCCTTGAGCGATTTCACTCAGGATCTGGTAATTAGAAACAAGATCCGGCGCAAACGAATCAAGATGTATGACTCTAAAAATCAGTTGAGGTTCTATGATTTTAATGCCGCGCTGGTTGAAATAAATGATGAACTGGAAGCACGCTATCCACAAATTCTGTTCAGATTTGAATACAGAAAAATGCTGATGGAGTTTCTGGAAGAATCCAAACGTTGGTTGGCTATCAAGAAAGGTCAGACGGTTCAGGCACTTACCGCTGATGATATGCATAAACTGCTTTCAGGTAAGGAATGGCCGCTGGTGGTTAAAGCGCTGAAGGATTCTGTGATTGGCCGGGTGTATTCCGAAAAGTACCAGGCTTTGATGGACAATGAGGATAAACTGCGAAAAGAACTGCTGGAGATTCATGGGCTTCAGCAACAGGTCGTTGATTATGAGAAACTGAGACAACTGGCCACCGATGAAAATAAGGAGAAATCCCGGATTTCAACAGAAACAGTCAAGCAGAGGCTGGCAATATATGATGTCAAAACCCAATCATTTGAAGTCATGTCCCAAAATCCCACCCAGAAAGAACCATGGTTTGTTGAATGGGGACGAACACCTCTGCGTTTTATGACACCACCACAGGTGAATCCACAAATCACCATTTTTACATGGTTTGATATGGCTGTTCTCAACATAGACGGTCAGACAAGGAATACGCTCATCAGTTATTTGCAGAATACTCAGCAACTGGATGAAACTGAAGTGGCCATTTTAAAGCAGAATATGGTTCAGTTCTGGATGCTTCTCAAACGTCTGACCGGAAATATAGAATGGAAACAACAGCCACAACTCTGGAAACAGAACAACGGCCATATTGATTATTCCCTGATGCTGAAATTGCTGGGTCAGATTCATGAACCCTTAGCCTCCCAAATGCCACAGATGACAGAACACAGGAATGATGTTCAGGCCCATTTGACCTGTCTGCATGAAATTCAGAAAAATCTCATAAAAAACGGGGCCTCCACGCCATACGGTGTGTTGTTCACCCAGAAAATGATGACGGCGCTGGCTTCTTCAGATGACCCGACCAAGGCCTTGTCTGTGATGAAACAGTCAGAAAAAAATGCCGGTCATATGAAATATCTGGCTTATGCCTCCAACACACCGGATATCTTCCGGGAGCGTCTCAAAATTGAATATCAAATCAATTACAGGATCGTGAAGTATTTTCAGCAGAACCAGGATTGAAACAACGGAATCATTATGTCAGGTTTCATTTCAGGTTCAGTGCTGGCTCCGGCGGCTATTGGTGCCGGGTATGCGTTGTCGAAAGTCTTGGCTCTCCGCTGGTTGTGGCCTGATTTGCTGGAATATCAGGATTTCCGATTCCTGTTCCTCTCGGGGATTTTACTGGGATATACCCTGCGCCCTGTCCTTCAACGCATCTACTGGAAATACCCCACAGGCGCCTTCGCCGTTGGACTCCTTCTTTTGGGCCTGGGCACTCCCGGGAAACTGCCTGAATTGCTTTTGACGGATATTCCCGTGCAGGAATGGCTGTCCCAAAGCGCAATGCTTGATCTGGGGCCCATTCTTGTGACGGCATTGCTGTCTCCGTTGCTGATTCCCTCTTTTCAAACGATGATCTCCCGGCAGGTTTTGCTGTCACAATTAAAAGCAATTTTTTTTAATACAAGCGGCAGTCTGAAAATAATCGCCGCGGTGGTGTTTTACCAGGCCTTGTTTTTCATGATTTATGGAATTTATTATTGGGACGAATGGGCCTCAGCCTCACGGCCATCTTTTTTATCGCCACACTTACCGCTGGTGTCTCAACTGATTTTGATCGGGTGCAGGGGATTGACGATTTTGATCGCTTTCATGCCTGTTCTGAGTATGATCACCAGTCAGAACCGCTGGAAGGTGACGTTGGTTTGTACCAGTCTGTTGTTTGTGATTGCGGATTTTATTCCGACTTTTTCGCAAATTTCCGGAATTTCCCCCGTTTTATTATTTGATGATCTCATTCTAAGGCTTTTCCTTGACATTATTTTCTGTTACGGTGTAGCCGTTTTGTTTGTGTGAAAGAACTTCCCCCTGTCATAGAATCTTTCCCACAGATTTCTAACCTTATCTGGAGCATACCTTGAGCGAAGAAAAAATTGAGTTGAAAGGCACCATCGTTGATTCATCCAATGGCATTTTTAGAGTTAAACTGGAAAATGACCATGTGGTGATTGGTCATCTTTCCGGGAAAATGAAAATGTATAAAATCAGGGTGCTTCCCGGCGATACTGTCACTGTTGAACTCTCGCCTTATGATCTGTCACGTGGAAGAATTGTCCAACGTGAGAAAGTCCAGCCATCCTCATAAAGATGACAAGCCGAAAGATCTTCAGGTTCTGATTCCATCATGTTTCTGAAAAATATTTATCAGTAAATCTCAGTATTTATCAACGAGGTGATTCACATGGAATAGTTTTTTCATGTGCAGATAAGGTTGTGCACGGCAAGGGGTCATTCTCCTTTATATCTAAACATTCTTCAGAGCAGGAATATGCTGAATTCCATTGTAAATTACTTCTCGGCGGATCTGGCAATTGACCTGGGGACAGCTAATACCCTGGTGTTTATGAGAGGACACGGAATCATTATCCGGGAACCTTCAGTGGTGGCTGTCAAACGGGATATGAAAGGCAACTTCAAGGTATTGGCCGTGGGACAGGAAGCCAAAGTGATGCTGGGACGGACACCCGGCAGTATCATTGCGGTGCGGCCCATGAAAGACGGTGTGATTTCTGATTTTGAAATCGCGGAAGAAATGCTCAGGTATTTTATCCGTGAAGTCCAGAAACGCCGAAGCCTGCTCAAATTCAAACCACGTATCATCATCGCTGTTCCCTCCGGAATCACTCAGGTTGAAAAACGTGCTGTCAGGGAATCTGCCAAATCAGCGGGTGCCAAGGAAGTGTTTCTCATTGAAGAACCTATGGCCGCGGCCATTGGCGCAGGACTGCCAATCACCGAAGCCAGCGGCAACATGATTGTGGATATTGGCGGAGGAACCACCGAGGTGGCCGTGATCTCACTTTCAGGAATTGTTTACAGCGATTCCGCGAGGGTCGGTGGTGACAAGATGGATGAAACCATTCAACAATACATCAAACAGAAATACAATCTGCTCATTGGCGAACGAACTTCAGAAGAAATCAAAATGAAAATAGGCTCAGCCTATCCGCTTGAATCGTTACGAACCATGGAAGTCAAAGGACGTGATTTGTTGACCGGGATTCCCAAAACATTGATGATCAGTGATTCTGAAATCCGTGAGGCACTTTCAGACGTGTGTGATGCCATTGTGCACACGGTTCGCAACGCTTTGGAACGCACACCTCCGGAACTGGCCTCAGACATCGTGGACAAAGGCATTATCCTGGCTGGTGGCGGATCCCTGCTTGCCGGACTGGATATTCTGATTCGTGAACGCACCGGACTGCCTGTTTCCTATGCGGATGATCCACTGAGTTGTGTGGCCATGGGAACCGGCAAGGTTCTGGACGAAATCAATCTGCTATCCTCTATTGCGCTCGACTAACATCATTTTTCAGGTCATGTCACATTCTCCTGTGACATGACGTTCCCCCTCATTTTTTCCAATAATTCTTTGATCCAATAAATCCCTTATGAATTTATTTACGTCTACCATTGCGCAATGGCTGTCTGAAGTGTTTCATGAATTGATGCCCTCTGAAACATGGGATCAGACAACTCTGGAAAATTCCCTTGAAACGCCGCCTGATTCTTCCATGGGGGATTATGGTTTTCCCTGTTTCCTGCTGGCAAAAAAGTTTAGAAAGGCACCTCCGCAAATCGCGATCATGCTGTGTGAAAAACTGGAACCCGCGGTTAAAAATTCGCCCCTGTTTTGTGACGTCAACGCGTTGGGACCTTATCTCAATTTCAGGGTTAATTTTTCCAGCATGGCCGCTGAAGTTCTGCCCAGAGTTTATGACGGGAGCTATTTTCGTGAGAATGCCGGACAATCCCGGAAAAAAGTCATGATTGAATATTCTCAACCCAACACCCACAAGGGATTTCATGTAGGACATCTGCGAAATGTAGCTCTTGGCGACTGCCTTTGCAGGGTTTACCGTTACAATGGTTATGAGGTGATTGCCGCGAATTATATCGGTGATGTCGGCACGCATATTGCCAAATGTCTGTGGTATTATGAAAAATTCAATCAGGAAACTCCGCCCGAAACCCTCAAGGGCGAATGGCTGGGGACGCTGTATACCAAAGCCACATTGATGCTGGAAGACGCGTCTGATACGGAAAAAGCAGAATACCAGCAGGAAATCAGCCGGATTCTGGCGGCTCTGGAAAGTAAGGATTCCGTCTGGATGAAAAAATGGGCCGAAACCCGTCAATGGTCGCTGGATGATTTCAATGAAATTTATCACTGGCTGGATGCGCACTTTGATCATGTGTTTTATGAATCAGATGTGGATGACATCGGCAAACAACTGGTGCTGGCTGAACTGGAAAAAGGCACATTCATTCGCTCTCAGGGGGCTGTGGGTCTTGATTTGGAGGATGCTTCACTGGGTTTTTTCATGTTGCTTAAAACAGATGGAAATACGTTATATTCCACCAAAGATCTGGCACTGGCTCAAAAAAAGTTTGATGAATTCAGGATTGAACACTCCATTTATGTGGTGGGATCTGAACAGACTCTGCATTTCAAACAGGTGTTTGAAACACTCAAACGTATGGGCTACGCCCAGGCTGAATCCTGTTTTCATCTGCCTTATGGCCTGGTGGTACTCCCCTCAGGAAAAATGAGTTCCCGTAAAGGCAATGTGATCATGTTTTCAGATTTACGCCAACAGGTCACAGACTACATCAGAAAAAATTACCTGGATCAGCATGCGGGGGATTGGGATGACGCGGAAATTCAGGAAACAGCCCGTCAGACCGCCGTTGCCGCCTTGCGGTATGGAATGCTCAATCAGGATCCAAACAAGCAGATTGTGTTTTCCATGGAAGACTGGCTGGTTTCAGAAGGGGATACCGGAACGTATCTGATCTATGCGTATGTCCGGGTTCGTAGCATCCGTCGTCAGGTGCCCGTGGAGCTGACGGCTGATGTGTCATTTGACGTGTTGACCCATCCTAATGAACATGCCCTAATTCGTAAAATTTATGATTTCAACCAGATGGTCAGTCTGGTTGGCGCACAATACCGGCCCTCCTTACTCACCAAATTTTTATTTGAGATGTGCAAGGATTTCAGTCGGGCTTACAACACCTGTTCCATCAAATTTGCGGAAAATTCTGAAATTCAGTCAGCAAGACTCTTGCTTTTTCACTCTGTAGCAGAAATTTTAAAGCAGGGACTATTTTTATTGGGCATCACCCCCCCTGAACGAATGTGATATTTTTATATTTTCCCGGAGGATTATGGAAAAAGAACTCAAGATTGAAAAAATGGAATTTAAGGACAAGGCATGGTTGCGGATGGAGAATCCTCGAAATCTGATGACTGTAACCGGGGTGATGATGTTTGATGAAATGCCTGACAGGGATCATCTGGTGGCGACGCTCAAAGTTCGTCTGCTTTCTCTCGACAGGTTCCGTCAGAAAGTGATCAAGCGCGACAAAACCATTTATTGGGAAGAAGTTCCAGAATCTGAAATTGATTTTGATTATCACTTGACTCCATTGACCCTGGCGGATCCCGGGGATGACACAGAATTGGAAAAACTGGTCGGTGAACTCGCCAGTTCACCTCTGGATTATCATCGTCCGTTGTGGCAGATGTTTCTGGTCAGCAACTATCATGGAACAGGGGCCGCACTGGTTGTGAGGATCAATCATGCCATTGCCGATGGTATTTCGTTGATTCAGGTCTTGATTTCACTGATGGACAATGAGCCCAATCAACCCGTTCCGACGCCTGAAGACGGCTTTGTCGCCAAATCACCGTTGAGCTTGTTTCCTTCAGGATCTTCGGAACCTCCGGAAAAAAAATCCCTCAAGGATCTGTTGCTGTCGCCTTTTATGCTGCTGTTTCGTATTCTTTATACGATATACAAGGCGTTCTTCCTGCTTCCGGACACAACCACTATTCTGAAAGGGGAACTGACCGGCAAAAAAGGATTTGCCTGGTCAAAACCGATCCCCTTGAATGATATCAAGGATATTGGCCGGAGTTTGGGGGGCAAACTGAATGATGTCATTCTCACGATTGTGACAGAAGCCTTGCGTCAATATCTGAAGAATCAGAACGCCTATGTGGAAAAAGCCAACATCCGGGTAGTCATTCCGGTCAATGTGCGCCCTCTCACTGAAAACATATCGCTGGGGAACAGGTTTGGGTCCATGTTTCTTGCTCTGCCATTGTCCATTGAGGATCAGGTCGCCTGTCTGAATGAAGTTCAGCGCAGAACCCAACGGATTAAAAACTCCTTTGAAGCTCTCGTTTTATACTGGATGACCGCTTTTTCCGGAACACTGACCAAGAAATTTCAAATGTTTTTTCTGGATATGTTCACCCAGAAATCATCACTGAATCTCTCCAATGTTCCCGGCCCGAAACAGACCCTCTATGTGGCGAATGTTCCGATGCAACGCATTATTTTCTGTGTTCCGCAACCGGGCCGACTGGCAATGGGTGTCAGTATTCTGAGCTACAACAACAACATCATGTTTGGTGTCACCGGGGATCTGAACGTTTTGAAAGATCCACACGCCATCGTCAGAACATTTGAGGAAGAAGTGGAGAAACTCAAAGCGCTGGCGAACATCCGGTGATGGAATTAAAAGTTCTTCTTGTGTTTTCCGGTAAGGACCACTAGCTTCGGCTTTCGGTTTATTCATCAGATCTCTTCTTGGGAGGAAGAGAGGTGCGAACCCTCCGCTGACCCGCAACTGTGATTCAGGGCATTGTCCTGATAAGCCAGATCTTCCCAATAACCTGATTCTTCGTGGAATTGAGGAAGGTTATGTCCAGTCTCTCAACAGCCTGTCTGTTTTTCTTTCTGACTGTCAACATCCCTATTGTCATCTCGTTTGTATAAAATCTGAATTCAGCATGTTCAATTCATGCCTGAATTGGGGTTTCCAAACGTGGGTGCCATATTTCAACTTCATTGATGCCTAATGTTTCAGAGATCCGGGAATATTCCTGGTTGTGGGACTGGATATCGGTGTCCGGTTATTTTGAAAAACATTCACAGGATAAAAATATGAAATCGCTGATTTGTTATACGCTGATGGCGTGTATGTTATTGACAATGTCACCAGATCTTATGGCTGAAGACATGACGAATGCCAATGAACCCGTAAAACTGGAGGAAGTGGTGTCGGTGGCGACACGTCGTGAAGTTTCAGTGGAACGTGTCGGTGGAAGCTCTGTATCGGTCATCACACAGGAGGAACTGGAAAACCGTCAACAACCGCAGGTGAAGGATGTTCTCAAGGGCACTCCCGGACTGGATATTTCCTCTAGTGGTGGAATGGGTGGAAGCAGTTTTGTGCAGGTTCGAGGGGCAGATTCCAAGAACACGCTGCTGCTCATGGATGGTGTCATGCTGAATGACCCTGCCGGAGCCAATCGTGGCGCGGATATTGGCGGAATGACCCTGGATAATATTGAACGGATTGAAATCATTCGTGGCCCCCAAAGCGTACTTTATGGAAGCAACGCCACGGCCGGTGTGATCAATCTGGTGACAGCCAAGGGCAAAGGGACTCCGGAATATTATGTTGGTGCTGAATCCGGCAGTTACAGTACCAGCAAACTCTATCTGGGAGGCAAAGGCTCAATGGGTGCGTTTAATTTCTCATTCAACGCAACACAACACCAGAGCGAAGGGTTTTCTGTAGCGGATTCACGCAATACCAAATTGCCGGATGATGGCAATACCGATGAAGCGGATGGCTGGCACAATACAACCATTTCAACCCGCTTGGGCTATGAACTGTCAGAAACTTTTGAAATCAATCTGTTTCTAAGAAACACGCAGTCGTCTAACAAATATGATGACTTTGATGCTGTTTATAATGGTTCTGGTTCTGGTTTTGCCGGTGACGAATTCACTTTTGACCATGTAACATTTGAATCCATTGCCCATCCCGATGGCAAACATAAGCAGGAACAGCAGGAGATCAGAACAACCGGAAAGCTCGAACTGCATGGTTTCGCCATGGATAAAACACTGGAATGGCGTGTTTATCAGAACATGATGACAAGTGATCGCACCAATTTTGATGCCAACGGCGATAAAAGTTATGATTTTCTGGGAAGTTCCAATGAAACAGGAACGCAGGTGGATTGGTTTGTAGGCGATATTCAAATTATCAGTCTGGGTGGTAGCCAGTATACTGAAATGATGAACAGTGATGCCAATTTGATTTCTGATAAAAGTGCGGCAACTTCCAGTTTCTGGACTCAATACGAACTGGATGACGATGCCCTGAATCTGGTGCTCGGCGCAAGAAACGATAACCATGAAACATTTGGTTCCGCAACCACTTACCGTCTGGCTCCGGCTTATCGGATTGAATCCATTGATACGAAAATCAAGGCCTCTTACGGAACCGGATTTCGGGCACCCTCTCTGTATGAACTCTACTCCGCCTATGGTAATAAAAAACTGGAAGCGGAATTGAGCACAGGAATGGACGCGGGATTTGAAGTCAAATTCGCAAAATCATGGAAAGCCGGTCTCACCTGGTTCAGCAATGTGTTCACGAACCGGATTGATTATGATTTTACAACTTCAGCTTATGCGCAAGTGGAGGGAGATACACTGACCAGTGGTACAGAAAGTTTTGTGGAAGGTGTGCTGTCACCATCCATGGAATTGGGGATCAATCTGACACAAATGTCCACCGAAGATCCCAATGGCGAGCCACTGCCACGGCGTCCGGAATTGAAAGCCCTGATCAATTTTCTGTACAAACCGCTGGAAACCCTGAAAATCAATACCGATCTGCATCATGTGGGTGAACGTGATACGGTTCCCTTCACTATGGATAAAGATGGCAATACTGTGGAAACGCTGGATGCGTATGCGTTGATCAATGTGGCGGTGACTTACGATTATTCACCGATGTGGCGTTTTTATGGCAGAGTCGATAACCTCTCAGATGCCTATTATGAAGACGCATGGTCCTATGGAACTTCCGGCAGAGCGATGTATGCTGGAATCAAGGCCACATTCTAGGTTGGAGGTATGATGAACCGGAACTTTCTGTTCAAAATCATGCTCTGTTGCCTGTCATGGACATTGTTCACAGGAATGATTCTGACAGATGTTCTGGCAGAGGATTGTGGAAAGTATGATCCTGACAGGGACTACTTTCCGCACAAGACGACCTTGCGTTATGCGAAGGGTTTCAGTGTCAGTTATCACCAACACTATAAACTACTGGAAATCCCGATGGGGGCCGACAATAGCCAAATGGTACGGTATTGGCTGGTGCAGTGCGGCACACCGGTGCCGGAACATTCCGGTACTCTGGATCAGGTGATCATTATCCCCTCAAAACGGGTGATTCCTCTGGCAACCACCTACCTTCCCTTTCTCGTGCAGTATGGCATGGCCGAAAGAATTGTTGGCGTTTCCCGTGCGGCGTATGTCAACACACCGTTGATTCGTGAACGGTTAAAGTCAGGTCAGATCAAGGAAATCGGTGTGGAAGGCAACATGGATTTTGAGGCTATTCTTAAACTGGAGCCTTCCTGGATCATGCCGATTGGGGATGCTTCCGTGCTGGATGGCGATTTCGGCAAACTTAGGCAGATGGGTGTTCCTGTGGTGCTTCACCGGGGTTTTCTGGAAGAAACACTATTGGCCAGTGTCGAATGGGGCAAAATGATGGCTCTGTTTTTTAACGCTGAAGACGAAGCTGAGCGTCATTTTGAACAGATTCGCCAAACCTATGAATCGCTGGCGGACAAGGTTCGGCAACCACCTCGACGGCCTGTTGTTCTGGCCGGCAGCATGTTTCAGGGCGTGTGGTATGTTTCCGGAGGTAAAAGCTTTTTATCAAGGCTGATCCACGATGCCGGTGCCCGTTACCTTTGGGAAGATACCGATTTTCGGGGGAACCGCCCCTACGATTTTGAAAGCCTGCTCTCAGAAGGACAACACGCTGAATTCTGGATCAATCCCGGCATCTGGAACAGCAGGCAGGAAGCTATGGCTGAAGATCCACGCTATGGATTGTTTGATGCCATGACTCACAAGGGCATTTATAACAACAACCGTCAACTCAGCCCTGATGGTGGCAATGATTACTGGGAAAACGGGTTGGCCAATCCGCATTTGTTATTGGCGGATCTCATCAAAATTTTTCATTCTGAGGTGATTCCAGACCATGAATTGATCTGGTACAAACAACTGGAATAATCGTTAGGGATTGCACAAAAAATAAAATACCAAAGGAACGGGATAACAGTTAACGGTAGCCCGGGGTTACGTCCCCGGGAATGAGCCGGGACGTAACCCGGCTCTACCAATCATCCCGGGATGGTATCTTTGACGGGACCTGAAAGTTGGTATGGTATTTATTTTGATGTCCCTTAGAGGCAAGGCGATGATGAAACTGAAAAATTATCCCAGAACTTTTTTAAGACTGAGCCACAGGTGTTCCAGCGCAAGGAGTTTGTTGGCATTGTTTTGAATGTCAATCCGGGTTTTGATCACCAGCTCAAAGGCCTCTGTGATCCGGGATTCTGTATAGAGAACGGCCGCTTGTTCAAGTTCGCGGTGATAGGTGGGATAGAACAGTTTTTCCGGCTTCAGGCCACACTGAATCCAGCGCAGATCCCTGAACCAGAATTCCAGCAGGCTCAGCAAAAATCCCCATTCATTATGCTTGGTGCTTTGCCATTCCTGACAATGTTTGAGCAAAGTTTCCATTTGCGGAGAAATGGATTGGCTCATGATGGTGGCAAGGCGCTGATGCAATTTTCTGATGGAATCCAGACGATTGATCCAGTCTTCCTGGATTTGTCCCATGGCAAGCGATTGCAAAAATTGCCGATCATTTTCTACTAACTGAAATTTTTCGCGTAAAATCTGATCCACATGAATCGGGTTTAAATAGTAAAATCGCACCATCTGGCAGCGGGACACAATGGTTTCCAACAGTTGTCCGGTTGATTCCGCCAACAGAATAATCAGAGTAGAGAGCGGGGGGTCTTCCAGGGTTTTTAAAAACGCATTGGAGGATTCCTTATTCAATTTTTCGGCACTTTTAATAATGACGATTCTTTTTTTTCCAATTCCCGGATGAAACTGAACCCATTGTCCCACCTGCCGAATCTGGTCGATCCGGATATCACTGTCCTGAGGTTCCACCAGCAGGACATCCGCATGGGACTGGTGTTCAATCTGCCGGCATGAATCACAATGACCACAAGCATTGCCAGGGGTTGAAAGACAATTGACGGCCTGGGCAAAAAGCAGGGCTGTCTGAAATTTGCCCACATGATTGGGGCCGCAAAACAGCCAGGCGGAAGGCATACGTTCCTGACGCAGGGCTTTCTGGAGTGATGTAATGGCGTGATCCTGTCCCAGGATAGACTCAAAGCCCATAGCATGAAAAGGAAGTTTGGAATGAAGGAAGGAAAGAAGGGGAGTGAATCCCCTTCCCTGAATTATCTTTTGTCAACAGGCACATACTCCCGTTGAACTGGTCCTGTATAGATTTGACGTGGGCGACCGATCTTGGAGGGCTGATGTTTCATTTCACGCCAGTGAGCAATCCATCCGGGCAGACGACCAAGCGCGAACAACGCTGTAAACATTGGAAGCGGGAAACCAATAGCCTTGTAAATAACACCGGAATAAAAATCCACATTCGGATACAGTTGCCGTTGAATGAAATACTCATCCTTCAGGGCAATTTCTTCAAGTTGATAAGCAAGATCCAACAGTGGATCATGGCCCACGATCTTGATGACTTTGTCACATTGCTGCTTGATAATTTCAGCGCGTGGATCAAAGTTTTTATAAACACGGTGGCCGAATCCCATAAGCCGCACCCCTGATTTTTTACTTTTAACCTGTTCCACAAACTCCTTGATATTCCCTCCCTTCGCATAGATACCCTGTAGCATTTCCAGCACCGCCTGATTGGCTCCACCATGCAGAGGACCTGACAGTGCGGCAATTCCAGAGGATACGGAAGAATACAGATTGGCTTCGCTACTACCCACCATACGCACAGTGGATGTCGAACAGTTCTGTTCATGATCAGCATGCAGAATCAGCAGAACATTCAGGGCTTCGACAAACTCTTTGGGAGGCTGATATTCAGCGGCTGGTAGAGCGAACATCATGTGCAGAAAATTGGAACAGTAATCCATGTTGTTTCGTGGATACATAAATGGCTGCCCCACACTTTTTTTATAAGTCCAGGCTGCAATGGTGGGTAATTTGCCCATCAGTCGCCATATCAAAAGATCTACAGCTTGTGGATCTTCATAGTTCACATCGGTATAAAACGTGGAAAGTGCTGAAACCACAGACGATAAAATCGCCATGGGATGGGCTGTTTTAGGAAACGCCTGGAAAATATGTTTCAAATCCTCATGAATCATCGTGTGATAAGTCACATTGTTTTTGAATTCAGCCAGTTGTTTGGTATTGGGCAATTCTCCATAAATCAGCAGGTAAGTCACTTCCAGAAAGTCAGATTTTTCCGCCATCTGTTCAATGGGATATCCACGATATCGCAAGATGCCTTTTTCTCCATCGAGAAAGGTAATGTTGCTGGTGCATGCACCAGTATTGACAAAACCCGCATCGAGTGTGATCATGCCGGTTTCTGCCCTCAGCTTGGAAATATCCAGTGCCAGTTCTCCTTCACTTCCTTCAATCACCGGAAGATCATAAGATTTTCCACCAAATTCCAAACGAGCCGTTTTTCCCATAAAGCCTCCACATTGATCAGTTTAAGGAAATCTGATTGAGGATTCCTCAATCAGTGTGATCTTCATCTATTGAAGTGCTGACAATTTGAGTCGGGCAAATTTAACAAAATTGAATGATCAGAGCAAGATATACTTCACCGATCTTCACCAGCGATTTCAGTCAGGACCCCATGGCCTGATTATTGTATTCCATCAGGCAAGCCTGTTCGAGGGGCAGAAAATAATCATTTGATAAATCTCTTTCAGCAAGAGGAAGTATGCAGGTGCAAAACAATCCTGTGGCGATGACCGATAAAAATCCGGTTTCCCAAAAAAAAGAATTACAGTCCGATAAGGCTGAACTAAAAGGTGATAGTGGTGTCGAAAAAAAAGATGGAACCCTGGAATCTGACAAGGAAAAAACCTCAGTTTATCTGAAAGTTGTGTCCCGGCTTGAGAGTATGATCAAAAAAGGAGACTTGTCTGAAACTTCGCTCAAGGGATTTTCCAAAGCTGTGCAGACCCGACTTGAGGAAATGAAGGAAAACGATAAAAAAACTTTAAGCATGCTTGAAGAATTTAAGGCCCTCAAGTTGGAAGGCCTGGAAAAAATTCCGGAATTTCTGGAAAAAAATATGAAAAATCCTCAAAACGCTGAAAAAATTCTGGCATTGTTGAAACATCCAAAATTTGCTGAACTCATGGATGCCAAACGGGAACAACCACCTCAAACCTACAGTCCGCAATCCTTGGGTGTTAAGGGTGGAAAAAACCTGACTCCGGGTAATATGAAGGAAGTTGTTGCCCCAACGGGTGGAGACGCGACGGTCCACGCTCCTGGAGGTTCTGAAGGAGGCGTAACATCACCTTCAGTCAAGGAATCCACACCAACCAGGCCCGTCAATGAGGTGCCGGTAGAAGCCGGTCCAGTTGATTCGGCCGCAGTATCTCAGGCAGCCTGATCAGCTTGGACTATCTTCATACGAATCTGAGATTATCGGGGTTTTGATCAAATGAAATGAGCCATCCAGTTTTCCCCCCTGAAAGATGCTGATACCGCCGGGAGGGGAATAAAAATTTCCTACGACTTCTGCTTCAGAGAGCAGCGTGATCGTTGATTCCGCAACAAGATCTCCCTTGATTTTCCCATTTATCACAATCGACCGGGCATTGATTTTCCCATCAATGTCCGCCATGGTTCCTATCGTGATTTCATTTTTTCCCAGGATGGTTCCTCGACAATTGCCGTCAATTCTGGCAGAGCCATTGCAAGTGATTGTTCCTTCAATATGGACATCGGAGGCAATGTAGCTGGAAATAACTTTCATAGCGGATTATCCTTTCCTTAGCATGTCAGGAATTTACTGTTAAACTTTAGGATAAGTGAATAAAAATGAGGCCTCTCGGCATGGTTTCTGAATACTAACGCAGGAAACGGGGTTATCACAATATAATATTTTTAACGCTAAAGAATTCCATGGGACTTTTTCAGGCTTTTAAGGAGCATCGTAAACAACAGCGGATAATAACCCGGGATTTTTCCCGGATCCATATCACTCCACCTGAAGTGGAAGTGAATCTGGTTGATTTGTCGCTCAGGGGAATTCGAATCATGAGCCGGATTTCGCTGGATTTGGGAAACTCACTGAGTCTGTATCTGTTTGATAAAACGTTCCGGACTCAGGCTAAAGTCTGCTGGGTCAAACGCCTTGACGATCAAAATGAACAGGAAATTGGTCTGCATCTTGAGTTGCCGGATTTTTCAGATCTTTTTGAAGAAATCAATCAGGAAAATAAACTGAATCTGTTGATTCTCACTGCGTTGCCCTTTGCCAGGGCCTCCATTGAAAGTTACGTTCAGTTGACCAATATGAATATTCAGGTGATTGAATCCTTCGAAGAACTGCCTGCCAGCCTTAAACAACACCCCTGGGATCTGCTGTTGGTTGATCTGAAAGCCGAAGATTCCCGAACCTTGACTTCTATTTTGCAGGATTCTGTTCTGCCTTCGAGTTTACCGGTGATTTTATTGACAGACCGGATCTCGAAAGACATGTCAGAATGGCGCAAGCAGTATTTTTTTGTGGAAATATTCAGAAAGCCGGCTGATCCGGATGAAATTGTGAAACGATCCTTTATTCTCAGAGAACAGTCTCTCCGATTTCAAACGATGGATCAACTCCGCAAAAAAGCCATCGACGAACTCACAAATACCCAGAACATGATGAATCAACAGTCACAGGAGATGATGACCATGCTGACCCAGGTCATGGAACAATCAGAAGTAATGGGACACCTCATTCAGTTGCAGGAAGCCTTGATGGCCATGAATTCGCTCAATGAAGTGGTATTGTTTGCCCAGCAATGGGCCATGCAGAATTTCAAGGCCTCAATCAACCTTTGGCATTGCGCAAAAGCACCTTTTTATATTCTGGGACAGGAAGTGCCGGCCCATTCACAAATGAACTGGGACCAGCGAATCGGCAAAATCAATCATCTGCTGGGCAAATCTACCAAAATTCTGCAGGATGGAATCACACTGATACGAAAAAATGATATTGTGCTGGAAGTGGTGGCTCAGGAACCCGGACTGGATATTGTGGATCGATTGACTTTTTTTATGAAAATCCTGATTCCCGTCTTGTTGTACAAAGGCAATCTCCAGCTACAACATCCATCTTCCTGAATTATTCAATAATGAGGCGAATCAGGATTGTGCTCCTTTTTCAAATCCCTGATTGTCAGGAGTTATGCAAGCTCACTCAATTCATTTTCCCTTACCTGCGAAACCCGAAATCAGCGCACTCCTCCTGTCTCTGCTGTGCCTTGCCTGGTGGACTGTTGTATTCACAGCCGAAGTCCGGGGCATTGAATTTGTGAGTAGAGGGGGTGATTCCATCCTGGAATGGGGGATCGAAGTCGGACCAGGCCGGCCTGTTCCATCATGGACACGGGTGCATCTGAAAAATATTTCTCAGGAATTGATCCTTCTCTCTTCGTTTCAGGTGATTGCACTGGAAAATATCAGTCAGGACACCTCAGGGTTTTTGACGGCTGGAATCAAAATCAAGCCTGGTGAGTCCACAAATTTTCTCATTTTTCCTCAAATTCCTGAACGCCTGTTTCAATATGATTTTCATTATGCCTATCTGCTGGGAACGGATACCACAGGGATCGACTCTGGAACCTATCATTCGTCACGAACATCCTATAATCCAAATGAAGCGTTATTGTCACAGGCCTCGGAGGAACGTGATTCAGCAGGAATTCGCAGACTCAGAAAGTCTATCATGACTCAGAAAAATCTGGTACTCAGTCGCTTTGAGGCATGCACTGAAGTATTGCTTGAAGCACAGAAACCGCATTGTGCTTCCGATGAAGTTCTGGTTGAAAAACGCATGAATGAATGTGACTGCTTTCAGAAATACACCAATAGCTGGGTATGCCAGATTCGTTATATCGATCATTGCCAGTTGCGTGAGTTAGCCGATTTCAGGTTGGTTACAGGGGTTATCGTTGTGCCTTCATCGCAGATATCGAAACGTTCAGCCGCATGTAACTGGGCACAATGGCAGGCAAAAAAGAATCATTGTCTGTCTGCACAGGAAAAATTGCTGGACTCTCAGATCCAATCCTGCTTATGTGACAGCAACCAAGGGGAAACTTATAAAAAGTGTTACCTACCTTACAGAAATAATTGTGTTTTCCAGACAACACTCAACGCTGTTTCCATACAGGGGTTATCTTCCCAGGTGATGTTGCAGGATTTTCAGGCGACTCCTGAAATTCCCGCGAATGAAACAGAAAACAGCCAGACATCTGAGAATCAGCAGGAGGAACAAACTCCACCTGCCGAGTAACACTAAAAAACGGAGTGGCCTGAATGAATAAAGTATTGAATATCAGGAATTTCATTGTCGTAATCGAGATCATCATTCTAATGTCCATTTGGTGGTCTTATGCGGTGGTTGATGCCGCAGAGCCTGAAGATTGGTCAAAAATACAGAATTCCCGTGAAATTGTCGACTATCTGGATTTTCTGTTTCTATACCCTGACGGTGTGAATGCGCCGATAGCCAGGCAACGCATTGATGCCATACAACACAACAACATCGATATTGTGGAATCCAATACGGATCCCACAGAATGTCTTCTCTGCGGGGGCTGGGAAATTTCCGGGCATTCCAGCAGTTTCAGTCTCAATCCTGATGGAACAGCGGTGCTCCAGCAGGTTTTTGCCACCAAAGATGTCACGTGTCTTCTCCGTTATCGTAACTGGGCTATCGAAGATGATGTTTTGGTATTTCGTCATGGTGAAGCATCCTGTCAGAACAGAAAAAAACACATTCTTGAGGATTTGAAGATATTCTTTCGCATGGAGAATCAAGATACCCTGACCCTGCGTGGAGAACAGGATGTGGTTTATAAACGCAATCCGGATCTTGTGATTGAGGACCTGAAAATCACCGGCATTCCCCAATTGTGCATTTATGACCAATGCCTGCTGGCACGTGGCAGCACCTGCGAGCAACGTCAGGTTCTGTTTGAATGTGTGGAATACACTTATGAAAACACTACCTGTACCGATCAACTCGGCTCTGACTGGAAACCGCTGAAAACAGTAAGGCCCCTTCATTTTGACTCCATGGACGACTGTCAACAGGCACGTGCCGGCATGTCTGAACGTTACGCTTCACAATGATTTTGACCTTTCCTTTTATTTTGGTAGCCTGCCTGCTTTCCTTGTTCTGATGAAGAAACAATCCAGCAACCTTTCGCACTGAACACGCTATGGCTCCAAAAATTATTCTTGAAAGTCTGACATTTGATGATGTTCTTCTGACACCTGCTCTGTCTGAGATCCTTCCTTCACAGGTTTCAGTCAAAACACAGTTAAGTCGCAATTTGTGGCTGAATATTCCTATGGTCAGTGCTGCCATGGACACCGTAACAGAATACCAGACCGCGATTTGTATGGCCCAGGAAGGAGGCCTCGGCATCATTCACAAAAACATGTCTGTCAATGAACAGATGCAGCATGTGGATCGGGTCAAGCGTTCTGAAAGCGGAATGATCTCTGATCCGATTACAGTCTCTCCCGACCAGAATCTGCGTGACGCCTTACAATTGATGGAAGAATATCACATTTCCGGTGTGCCTGTGACCCGTGGACGTGAACTGGTGGGGATCCTGACAAACCGTGATTTGAGGTTTGAAACCAATTTTGATCAGAAAGTAGAAAATGTCATGACCAAGGGACGTGACAAGTTGGTGACGGTTTCTCCGGGAATTGATCTGGAAGACGCAAAAAAATTGCTGCACCAATATCGCATTGAAAAACTGCTGGTTGTGTCAGACCAATATGAACTGGTGGGGTTGATCACCATCAAGGACATTGAAAAATCACGCAAATATCCTCATGCCTGCAAGGATGATCAGGGCCGGTTACGCGTTGGCGCGGCCGTGGGGGTTTCTAATGACCAGATGGAACGTGTCAATGGATTGATGCAGGCTGGTGTCGATGTGATTGTCGTGGATACCGCTCATGGACATTCCAGAGGTGTGATTGAAAGTGTGCGTCAGTTGCGTTCAACGTTTCCATCACTGGAAATCATTGCTGGAAACGTGGCAACAGGTGAAGGCACTCAGGCCTTGATTGATGCCGGTGTTGATGCGGTCAAGGTGGGAATTGGTCCTGGTTCGATCTGCACAACCCGAGTTGTGGCTGGAGTTGGTGTGCCACAGGTCACTGCGATCATGAATGCGGTTCAGGTCGCTCACAAGGCTGGAATTCCTGTGATTGCGGATGGTGGCATCAAATATTCAGGTGATATGGTGAAAGCCATTGCGGCAGGAGCGCATTCCGTGATGATTGGCAGTTTGTTTGCCGGAACCTCCGAAACGCCGGGACAAGTGATCTTGTATCATGGGCGACGCTACAAACTTTATCGTGGAATGGGATCGCTGGGAGCCATGAAAGAAGGCAGTAAAGACCGCTATTTCCAACAGCACATTGAAGAAGAAATGAAGCTTGTTCCGGAAGGTATTGAAGGACGGGTTCCTTATAAGGGGCCTCTGGCAGAAACACTGTATCAGTTTGTCGGAGGGCTGAGAGCCGGAATGGGTTACACAGGATGTTCGACTATTGAAGAACTGCGCACCAAAACTCAATTTGTCAAAATCACATCGGCAGGACTGAGAGAAAGCCATGTCCACGATGTGTATATCACTGAAGAAGCTCCCAATTATCCTTCCACAACGGCTGAAGCATAAACAGGAGGAGGGAGTGAATCCCTCCTGTCTGCCTACATTCAGGACAGCAAGGTGGTGCAAACTTCGTCTTCGATAACCTCAGTCAGAGATTCCCTGAGCAAATTCACCACAATCACCTGCTCATAGCTGGTGGCGGACTGCTCCAGAATATCCAATCCTCTGGATAGTGTGATGTGTTCGTTGTTGACGGTTTGTTGAAGCTGTTCTGTGATTGAGTGAATAATTGTATCAAACATCTTTCCCCCTTTTTATTGAATGAATCAAATCTCTCCAGCAACCGGAATCCCCATTCCTGTTTTTTGGAAATTCTTTTCATGACACCCCTCAGGTATGTAATGAAAAGCATATTTTATACCAACTAAATCTGTTTCAGTAAATTAACCATTTCAATAGCGGTGACAACTGCGTCACGCCCTTTGTTTCCTGCTTTAGTGCCAGCTCGTTCGATGGCCTGTTCAATGGTATCGGTGGTTAGAATTCCAAATGAAACCGGAATTCCTGTTTCGAGTGAAATAGAAGCAATACCTCCGGCCGCTCCGGAGCAGACATAATCAAAATGGGGTGTTGAGCCCCGGATCACCGCACCCAGACATACCACCGCATCATACTTTCCGCTTTGTGCCAGTTTTTTGGCGGCAAGTGGAATTTCAAACGCTCCGGGAACCTTGACCGTTACGACGTTATCACGATTTCCACCATGCCTCACAAAGGTATCCATCGCGCCCAGTAGCAGGCTCTCCGTGATAAATTCATTGAATCGCGCGATCACAATCGCCAATTTCATTTCTGTAGCAATCAACTGTCCTTCTATTTGCATGTTCCTCGTTTGATGAATGGATATTAACTCGACACAGAGTTGAGACTTTTCAAAAAAACGATGAACAATCAAGTATTCTTTTAAAATATTGTTTTAAAAGCAACTAAACCAAACCTAAGCAGAAATGTGTAGTTTGGTGGAATTTTCTGGATTCCGAGTCTTTGCCCGGACACTGTGGAGTTATTGTCATGCCGGACTTGATCCGGCATCCAGAAGCGCCAAAACGAACGTTTTCTGTCTGGGATTGGTTTATTTAGCTCCAGTCTCACTGCCTTCCCATGATTTAAAAATGATGGGAAGTGAATGGCAAGGTCAAGAGTATGGTAATGGGCCTGGTTATATTGGCCTGAATTTGAACTTGTTTTGACGGATAAAACATGAAAATTATGCACCCATTCCCCTGATATAAATTCTATTCGTGAGACTGACATGAAACGTTTGATCAATCCCTTGATTGACTGTGTGTTCAAAGCCATTCTGGGAGACCCCGATCACAAGGAAGTTCTTCAGCATTTCCTCAACAGCATTCTCAAACCTGTCATCCCTATCACTTATGTGGAAATTCAAAATCCCTACAATGCCAAAGAATTTGTTGCTGACAAACTCACCATCGTTGATGTCAAGGCTCGAGACGAACATGGTCGTTTGTACCAGATCGAGGTGCAGTTAACGCTGGATCGATGCCTGGGAGAACGGATGATGTATAATTGGAGTGTTCTGTACAAAAAACAGATTGAGGAAGGTGACGACTATTCAGCACTTCATCCTGTGATTGCCATCTGGTTGCTGGACGGAACGATGTTTCCTGAATCTCCCGTTGTACATCATCATTTTCAAGTGTATGATTCAAATCATGAGGTTTCACTGACAGATCAATGTTCCATCCATGTGCTGGAACTGCCCAAATGGAAGAAACCTGAAAATCATCAATTGAATCCGGAAGATTCCTGGCTGTATTTTTTTGAAGAAGCCAAACACTGGCAGGAACTGCCAGAAGAACTGAAACCCATTGAATCCTTGAGGGAAGCCATGAATGTACTGAAACGTTTCTCTGAAAAAGATGCCGATTACTGGTTGTATGAGGCGCGTCTGGAAGGCATGCGTCTGCAACGATTCCGTGAAAAGGAAATGCTTCGTATTGAACAGGAAAAAAGCAAAATAGAACAGGAAAAATTCCAAGTGGAACAGGAAAAAAGCAAAATAGAACAGGAAAAATTCCAAGTGGAACAGGAAAAAGCCAAAATAGAACAGGATTTAAAACAAGCACTGCTTTTAGTGGAGAAAACTCAGAGACTGGCCGAGCAGGATAAGCAAAAAACGGAACAGGAGTTATTATTGACCCGTCAACGGGAAGAAAAACTCGTGGAACAGCTCAAACAGGCAGGACTCGATCCCGACAAGGAATGATCGGCACGTTTCATTTTCCAGCTTACTGTTTCTCATCTCGACCAATGGAAGAGATCGTCGCTCGGCATCTCAAGATCCGTTGTCATGAATCTTTCTGCAATTTGGCCCAGGTATCACGCAACGTGACGGCACGATTGAAGACAGGTTTTTGCGGTGTAGAATCCTTGTCCGGACAGAAATAACCAAGACGTTCAAACTGATACCGGTTATTCACGCTGGTTTGTTCCAGAGACGGTTCCAATTTGCAGTTTCCCAGGATTTCAATGGAATCAGGATTCAGGTGTGTCTTGTAATCCACATCCTTGTCACCATCAGGAATTTCCACATTGAACAATCTGTCATACAACCGAACTTCCGCAGTCAGCGCTTTCGATGCCTCAACCCAGTGAATGATGCCTTTGATTTTTCGGCCATCGCTGGTGGGTTTTCCTCCAAGCGTTTCCGGATAATACACACAGCGCAGTTCCTGAATTTCTCCAGTATTCGGATCTTTGAGCACTTCATCACAGCGGATCACATAGGCAAATCGCAATCGGACTTCCTGGCCGGGACCCAGTCGAAAGAAATTTTCAGGAGGATTTTCCATAAAATCATCCCGGTCAATAAACAGTTCACGACCAAAATAAATCGTTCGTGTTCCCATTTCCTGAATTTTGGGATGGTTATGAACCTGCAACGCTTCAGTCTGGTTTTCAGCATAGTTGGTAATCACCACTTTCAGCGGACGCAGCACAGCAAAAGCACGTTGGGCGCGGGCATCCAGATCTTCCCGCAGACAATCTTCAAGAAGGGTCATGTCGGTGTAACTTTCGCTTTTTGAAATACCAAGTCGTTCCACAAACAAACGCATGGATTCCGGTGTGTAGCCCCGGCGTCGCAGGCCGCAGATCGTCGGCATGCGTGGATCATCCCAGCCTGCAACATAGCATTGTGTGACCAGTTCATTGAGTTTGCGCTTACTGGTCACCGTATATTTCAGAAATAGCCTAGAAAACTCAATCTGTTGCGGATGACACGGAACCGGAAGTTGATCCAGACACCAGTCATAGAGTGGACGGTGGTCCTCAAATTCCAGAGTACATAGAGAATGAGTGATGCCTTCCAGAGCGTCAGAAATGCAATGGGTGTAGTCATACATCGGATAAATGCACCACTTGTCTGTTTTGGGATGCACCATGTGCTTGATGCGATAAATCGCGGGGTCACGCATGTTGATGTTGGGAGATGACATATCAATTTTAGCCCGCAGAACCTTGGCACCATCAGGAAATTCGCCCTTACGCATCCTCTCAAACAATTCCAGATTTTCTTCCACGGAGCGGGTGCGGTACGGACTGTCTTTTCCCGGCTCCTGAAGGGTGCCCCGATATTCCCGGAGTTCGTCCTGATTCAGATCACAGACATACGCTTTGCCGTCACGAATCAGTTGCACTGCGTATTCATAGAGCTTGTCGAAATAGTCCGAGGCGTGGAACAATCGATCTTCCCAGTCAAATCCCAGCCATTTCACATCTTCCATGATGGCTTCCATGTATTCAATGTCTTCTTTGGCCGGGTTGGTGTCATCAAACCTCAGATTGCATAATCCCTGATAATCCTTGGCAGTGCCAAAATTCAGACAAATGGATTTGGCATGACCAATGTGCAGATAGCCATTGGGTTCTGGCGGAAAACGGGTGTGAACCGTGGTGTGTTTGCCGGAATTCAGATCCTGATCAATGATATTCCTGATAAAATTTCTGGGACTCTCAGGCGAGGAAGTTGCTGGTGTGAATGTTTTGGTATTTTTGTTTTTTGCGCTCATGCAATATCAATGGATAGAGGTTTGATCAATTAATGCGAATCAGGATTAAAATGTGCCTTCATCGCTGATTTTTAAACGAAATCCAGCGGTTGAAGCAATGTTTGGGATGCCTGAGGACAGGTGTTTTTGAATTTGTTCAATATATGTTATTGTTGGCATTTTTACTGTTTAGATGATGTTGCGATCAAAAATAGGTGGAACTTCTTGACGTGGTTACAGGAGTTTGACCAAGGCTGCGATGATTCCAGTTTGCGCAAGCAGGAGTGTTATAATCCATTTTATGAGGTCAAGTTTCGCCTGATTGATTTCATGACGAAGTTCATCTTTTGTCGCAAGGTTTTCGCTGATAGATTCAAATGATTTTTCTTGGGTTTCTTTCACCAATTCTGTGACAATTTCAGCCTGATCTTTAGTGAATCCCGCTTTTTCAAGGCGGTTGTAAAATTGGAGTGTGTCGAAAACCAGCATGGGCGCCCTTTAATTTATTATTTTTGTGCTATTCTTAATCAGGATTCGCATGGGTATCAGTAATGGTGGACTTTGAAGATTTTCTCATAAACCACTGAGATTATTGATCTCACGGTGTGTCATTTCGACCGAAAGGAAAAACTTAACTCTTTGATATCACGAAAGATCTCTCACATTCGAGATGACACCTCGAAATGTTCAAAATCCAGATTAATGGTAATATTTATTATAAAGTTTTGTGGTAACACCACTTTTTTCCAGTTCCTTCAAGGCCTTTTCCAGTTTTCCCGCGACACTGTCCGGCGTGACAATGATGGGGACGTTCTTTATATCCAGTGGTTTGAATTTGTTATAGCCAGAGTTGGGGGCCTGGCCAAAGTGTTTGGATTTCATGGAAAAAGCGAGATATAGCGGTTCATTGCCGCCACAGCAGTCTGGATGAATCTGGATATCAGTGATTTTATTCTTTTTCAGGTAATATTCCACGGAGGATCTATTGTAGATATAAAAATGCCCTTTTTTTCCGCGAATCAGGTCAATGGCTTTATCCAGCGACATTTCCGGAATTCTGCTTTGGTAGACGCCCCCGATTCCTTCAAGATGGTTCGCTCCACCCAGATCCATGAGCATGGTTTTGCCTTTCAGTTGGTTGAGATCGGTTACTTCAGGGAGATCCATCAGTGATATTCCTACATTGCCTCCTGGAAGTCCATTGATGATGTAATAGACATTTTCACTTCGTTCTTCCGTAAAATTGAATCCGGGATAAAAATCAATTTCTCCTGTTTCAAGATTATACTCGATACTTCTTTTGGTTTTTCGCACCACTTCCAGGGTGCATCCAATTTTTTCCGCGGCGATCTTGTATAAATCATAGTACAGACCGGAATTATCCGGCGCCTCGGCGATCAACGGCACATTTTCGTTTGTGCGATAGCCCATTTTCAGAACACAGGCAGCATCCGCAGTCTCAACCATGACCGCAAGCGCAAGCATGATGGTGAGCGTGAGTTTCATTGTTGTTAGCATGGAATTACGCATAAGTTCCCTCCGTTGTCGGGATACATTGTCAGGATTTGGCCGACATTGACCATCCCCGCTCGACAGATCCCCTCAAGAATTTCAATAGTTTTACATTATTTGTGTTCTACTGATCCCATCTGTAAAATACAAACTGAAAAAATTATCTGTCTACAAGATCCGTAGTCCTGCTCAAGGCCTGTTCACAACGCTGAACATACACCTGTGCCACCGGGTCCTGTGGAAAAACTTCCTGGCAACTTTTGAAACGCTTCAACGCGTCCTCATAGCGTTGCGACTGATATAAATGCCATCCTTCTTCAAAAAATCCTCTGGTGGCATGTTTCAGTTCCTGAATTTCCGGAAGATCGGCGTTGAACACTTCATACACCGTGACCATCTGTTCCTTGCCTTTGGCTTTGACCCGATCCACAAAACGTGTCGCGTATCGACCGGGATCGGACAATCGGGAGCGTGTCTGTTCACTGATCAGCAAGGGCACCTGATACATTTTGGTCATTCCTTCAATGCGTGACGCCAGATTGACAGCGTCACTGATCACTGTTCCTTCCATGCGTCCCTGTTCACCAATGGTTCCCAGCATGAGTTCCCCGGTGTTCAAACCAATGCCCACACGAATTGGAACTTCACCACTACGTTTTCTTTGGGCATTGTAAAGTTCCAGAGCTTTCAGCATCCCGATAGCCGCGTCCAGCGCGTTATCGGCGCTTTGATCAAACAGGGCCATGATGGCATCGCCAATGTATTTATCGATGAATCCGTGGTGTTCACGAACCACCGGACCAAGCTGATTGAGGAAGGAATTCAGAAACTTGAAATTTTGCTCCGGTGTCATCTTTTCTGAAATGCTGGTGAACGAACGGATATCGGAAAACAGGATGGTCATGTCACGTTTGACCTGATCGCCCAGATGGATATTGAGAATGCTGTCCTTGCCAAGCAGATCCAGAAATTCGCGCGGCACAAACCGGGTGTAGGCGTTGGCCATTTGCGAAACTTCAAGATGCATGGAAATCCGTGACAGCAATTCCTGCTTGAAAAAAGGTTTGGTGAGATAGTCATTGGCGCCGGAATTGAACCCTTCGGTCAAATCATTCACCCGATTTTTGGCCGTGAGCAAAATCACTGGCAACGTGCTGGCGGGAAATTGCTCACGAAGCTGTCGGCAGACTTCATAGCCTGTCATTTTCGGCATCATCACATCCAGCAGAATCAGGTCCGGTTTCAGTCCATTGGCTATGAGATCCAGCGCTTCCCTGCCATTGCTCGCTTGTGTGACCGCATAGTGATAGAGCGACAGATAATTCACCAGCACCTGCAAATTCACCGGCTCATCATCCACAATCAGAATGTTGAAGGTCGCGTCTGGTTGAACCGATCTGATCACGTCCAGGGCGGCGTCCGGGCTTTCCTGTATGCCATAAATCGAGGATGTCAGCGGCGATGACGCGGTTTCCGCGGATTCTTTACTGACAGGAATGGTGAAACAAAAAGTAGATCCGTGATTCAGTTCCGATGTCAGCCCTATGGTTCCACCATGTAGATCCACCAGTTGCCGGGTGATCGCCAGTCCGAGTCCGGTGCCTCCATATTGCCGTGACGTGGAAGCGTCCACCTGATCAAACGCGGCAAAGACCTGTTCAAATTTGTCTTCAGGAATCCCAATACCGGTATCATTCACTGAAATTTCTGCCAGCTTGTCACGCACCATGGCGGTCACACTGATTTCACCCTTGTCGGTGAATTTGATGGCATTGCCCACCAGATTATACAAAATCTGCTGAAGACGGTTTTCATCACCCGCCACATCCGGAAAATCGTCAGGAATCAGATTATTCAGTTTCAGTGATTTCTGCAGGGCCAGAGGTTCCATGATTTTCAGGATGATGTCCGCAATCTGACGCATGTTGACCGGTTTGATCTGCAACACAATGTCCTTATTTTTCAGTTTGGAAAAATCGAGGATGTCATTCACCAGATGCGCCAGTCGTTTTCCACTCAATACCACCAGCACCAGATTGTTTTTCTGAACGGCTGTCATTTCTCCGGTTGCGCCATCCAGCATGGATTCCACAATGCCGATGATGCCATTGAGCGGCGTCCGCAATTCATGGGAGGTGTTGGCCAGAAACTCATCTTTCATCTGATCCATGGTTCGGAGTTCTCTGTTTTTAATTTCCAGATCCTGGGAATACTGAAACAACTGTGCCCGAATATCGGAAAAATGCTGTTCCACCAGCCAGATCAGGGACAAAATGAGCACAAGCAGGCCTTCAGTGGTCCAGAATGACAGCCATGGAACCAACCCCAACGCAACCAGCATATCATTGATCCCTGCCAGGCCGAAGATACCGGAACCCAGCGAAAAGATCCGGCCTTTCAGCGATTGGCTGTGATGATAACGGGTGTGATACACCATCATGATCAAAATATTGAGAATCATGAACACATACAGAAAATTCATGGTGTGAGAGGGTTCCGCGAGACCCGTGATGTTGAGCAAAAATCCCAGCAGACCCACAACCAGAAATGACTGCCATTGACGCCGGATGATCCATTTGTTTTCTCCTCCGAACAATTGCTCATAAGCAGAAAACAAACCGACCGGCATGAGATAGAAGGAAAAAACCGAAGCCTGGGACATTACCCTGGCAATGGATGGATAAAGACCCGTAATCACGCATAAACTGAGTTCAAAAATACCCATGGACAGGCAGAATACGCCAAAGGCCAGAAAAATAACATTCTTCCGGTTCAGGAGGTATAACATGAACTGAAACAGCCCCAGAATGACCATCAGGCTTCCCACAAACAATTTGGGCGCGCCGAATCGGAGAACTTCAAGGAACAGGTCCATCTGTTCACCCAGATACACCGGAGAAAACCGGAACATATTATTTCCAGCGGCCGGGATACGGATCAGCAACCATTTTCCCGAAAAATCAGGAGACAGGCCAAACAGACTGACACCGACCATTTTGCCGTTTCCCTGACAGAAATGCGCCACGCAAGTCCCAACCAACTCATCATTGACATGAATGCTGTAGGCATAATTGATGTGAAAATGATAAATTCCCGGCTGAACCCATTTGTTTTCAGGCAGGCGGGTTCGAAACCAGGTATCGGTGTCTTTTTCCGGAAAGAAGGGCAGATAAAAGCTGTTGAAGGGTTTCCAGATCTGGTCGGTTTCCGGTTGCAGATATTTTGACGGAATCGTCTGTTGAAGTGGTTCCGAGGGCAACGTGAGGGTTTCCCACTGGAGTATTTCGATCAACGATTGTTCCTCCATGCTCAACACATGCTGTCCTTCAGCATGAAGCTGAAACAGGAAGGATGAGGCCGATAATATCAGGATGGAACCCCACAATCTGGTGAAAATCAGGATTTGATGTTTCATGCTAACTCCATGGTTTCTGATAAACGCATTCTCTCGCGTAAATGAAGGGAAGCTTCATCACAATGTCTGATGACACATACGGGTCCAGAAAGAGGAAGCCTCCAGGTTCGAGCATGTGGTATAACCGCTTTATCATCTCCAGCATCCGGTTTTTCTCAAAATACCGCAACACATGACGGCAGAAAATCACATCGAAGCGGGCAAGCTGGATGATGTCAAAATGATGCGCCAGATTCATGCGGTTGAAGGTCAGATTCCGGCGAATCAGTGGCGTCACCTCATACGCGTTGTCTTTCATCATAAAATAATGAGAAAGGTATTCATCCGGCATATTGGTCAGTTTGGATGCGTAATATCGACCTTGCTTCGCGGTTTCCAGCAACCGGCTGCTGATGTCTGTGGCCACGATTTCATAGTTCCATCCGGTATTGCTGAGTATGATATCCAGAATGATCGCAAGGGTATAAGCTTCTTCGCCAGAGCCGCACCCCGCGGACCAGACCCGCAGTGTCGGTAACAGCCGTGGCGAAAATTCCATGATCTCAATAAGGCATTCCTCCGCTAAAAAATCCAGTTGATCAAATTCCCTGAAAAACCACGTTTCCTGTTCAACCACCTGATCCAGCAAATTTTCCAGTTCACCTTCATCCGGTTGACGCAACAATTCCAGATAATTTCCACTATGCTGTATTTTATGAACCATCATCCGTTGTTTCATCTGGGCCATTACCTGAGCTTCCCGGTATTTGAAAAACAAACCCGTTTTCTCCTGAAGAAACCGGCACACCTCGGTGATGTCGTGGTTGCGGGGTTGAATCAAGGTATCGGGACGCAAAAATGCAGGCTCCACCGGCAATGGCCGAATGAGTTCCTCCTCCATTTCGAAAAAAACCAGATCCACCGGAACTTTTTCCAGCGGCGTCTCAATTTTCATCAAATGATGCTTCTGGTGCATGAGATTGCCTGAAAACCGGCGCGGAATAAAATCAGCGGAAATTCTCGAAACAGATTCGGTGGTGCTCAGACAGATAAACCCGCCGGGATTGAGGGCCTGATGCAGATCCTCCATGACCTGTTGCCGCGTTTCCTGATTGAAATAAAACAGAACGTTTCGGCAGAAAATGAAATCAAAATTTCGCATCCGCTTCATTTCACTGCGGTCCAGCAAATTCAAACGGTTGAAGCTGATTTTTTTTCGGAGGGTGTCACCTACGGAATAGCCTTCCGGAAATTTACGGAAATAATCTGTCAGATAATTGGCGGGGATTTGTTTGAAAACACGGTCATCGTAAATACCGGTTTTGGCGAAATTGAGTGAAATAAAATCAAAATCAGTGGCGACGATTTCAAAATCCCACCGGGAGTCCAGGGCCAGCGTCATGAGCAGGGCCACGGAATAGGGTTCTTCCCCGGTTGAGCATCCGGCGGACCAGACCCGGATGGTTCTCTGTCCGGTCTGAATTTTTCTGGCCTTGATTTCAGGCAGGCAATTTTCAATAAAACAGGCGAGTTGCTTGATATCCCGGAAAAAATAACTGTGATGATTCAGTAGCGGTCCCATCAGGATCGCCAGTTCCCCAAGGGCATGTTCCGGAGAAAAAAGGTATTCCTGATATCGCGTCAGCTCAGGAATATTCATCTGTTCCATCCGCAAACGAATCTGCCGCTCCACTTTGGGGTATTTTTCAGGCTCCAGCAAAAATCCGCTCTCACGCTCCAGATATCTGTATATTTTTTTCAGTTCATCCGTGTCAACAGTCATTCAGGAACGCCAAAGAATAAGTTATAACTTATGTTTGTCGATTTTGACGCAGTAATTCCAGTTCCCTGCGTAATGCTTCATTTTCCTTTTCCACGGTTTCAGCCCGATTCAGCGCAGAGGTTTCCGCTTGTCTTGCCCTGGCTGTCTTCTCTTTTTCTTCCGCTACCGCTTTTTCCGCGGTATCCGCTCTTTGGGCTTCCTGTTCCGCTCTTTGGGCTTCCTGTTCCGCTCTTTGGGCTTCCTGTTCCGCTCTTTGGGCTTCCTGTTCCGCTCTTTGGGCTTCCCGCTCAATACTGGTCGGAATCGGGTACTGATGTTGATTAAACAACCTGAACAGACCCTCTGTTTCGAGTCCTACGTAAATCCCCAATTTTTCTAAAAAAAACATCCCTTTTTCATTGGCTTCCACCGCGTGATATTTGCCTTTGCGGGACTCAAACACATTCAGATAAATAGCGTGGGGATCAAAAATCACATAATAGGGGACTTTCAGGATTTGTTCATAAATCTGTTTTTTGTGATGATGATCCATCCGGCGAGTGCTGAAGGAACTGAATTCCATGACCAGATCCAGTTGGGATTCTTCTTCCCAAGCCAGATACACCCGTTTGGCGTGGGGCGGCTGCTGACGGCATAGCAGAGAATCGGGCGAAATCATTTTGCGGGGATTGCCTTCCTCGTAATACAGGCAGATGTTGCCGGAAACATAGGCTTGAGGAAAAGCGTTTTGCAGAAGATCTGCCGCGCGTAACAACAGAATGCGGTGGGTGTCAGTTTCAGCCATCGGTTTTCCATCGGTTTCAGGGTAAACAATATCCGTTTTTTTCTGGGTAGCCAGCATGTCGGCCTCCTCCGTTAACAGCGAATTGACGATGAGTGACACGGCACAAGACAAGGTTTCCCTCTCGTCGGCATGTCAGGAATGAAAGAAGGTGAAGCATTCTCCACCAACGCCAGGAGAATAGTTGTGTTGTAATAGAAAATGGGGGGGAACTCCAGAAGGATTTTTATGATCCTTCATTCCTCACTCCCTCTGCGGGCCACTTATGTGTAATTTCGCGCCAGCGACTCATTATAGCGTTTTTGCTCATCGTCGCCTCGTTTCATTGGAGGAAAAGCAAGATCGGGTTCTGTTAGAAATCTGCATACAACAGCATCCCTTCAGGCGCGTCCGGATTCCATTCCGCTCCTTCCAGCGCGCAATGTGCGCCTGTAACATTTCCAACCCTCGTTCCACATCATGTACAAGATATGTGACCATTTTCTGAACAAACGCCGGTTTGGAAGTCATGATGTCCTTGTCAAAATTTATCTTGAACGCGAGGCATCGAAATCGTTAAACTGTGTAGAGGCGCAACATATTACACTTGGGATGGGTGAAATTTGGAATTTTGTAGAGATGCGATTAATCGCGTCTCTACAGTTTCCTGAGCGACAGATCACGATTTGGCGGGAGCCGCTGGTTTTCTGCCACCTTTTTTGCGAGGAGTCGGAGCTGTGGCAATGATCTGTTCACAGAGTTCCTGAGTGAGTGTGTTGGGGTCCTGGTCTTTAGGGATTTTATAGTTGTTAGAACCTTTTTTGATGTAATGCCCATAAGGTCCCTTCCGCACGGTAATATCACCAAATTCATGCAAAATCCCTTTAGGCTGGGAAGCCTGTTGTTCAATCACTTCCAGCGCCTGTTCCAGACTGACATCCAGCGGGTCCACATTTTTCAGGGAATAAAAGGTTTTGCCTTTCCGGATATATGGCCCGAATCGGCCACGACCAACCCAGATTTCCTCATCAGCGGTATCTTTTCCCAGCATTTTGGGGAGATCAAAAAACTTCAGGGATTCCTCGAGTGTGATGTCATAAATATTTTTTTCTTTGGGAACTGACGCGAACAAGGGTTTTTCCGGATCATCCTTGGTGCCAATCTGAACCATCGGTCCAAAGCGGCCTACACGCACAGAAACTTCCCGTCCTGTTTTGGGATCAGTGCCCAGCTTGCGTTCCTGAAAAACTTCCCCGCGTCGCACCGATTGCTGTTTTTCATCAATTTGGGAATGAAACGGCTGATAGAACGCCTGCATCACGCTTATCCACTGTTTTTCTCCACG
The DNA here is from genome assembly GCA_015232315.1 of SAR324 cluster bacterium. Taxonomy (NCBI): domain Bacteria; class Deltaproteobacteria; species SAR324 cluster bacterium. The sequence goes on from JADFZZ010000001.1 coordinate 169,769, forward strand.
GGCAATGCTGTCAAAATCCTGTTCAATCTTGGCGGTGAAGCCCAGATCCACAATATCCGCAAAATGCTGGATCAGAAAATCCGTTACAATTTCACCGATATGGGTGGGGATCAGTTTTTTCTCAGGCGTTTTTTCCACATACTTCCGATCCATGATCGTGGAAATGGTCGGCGCATAGGTCGAAGGCCGTCCAATGCCTTCTGATTCCAGTTTCTTGACCAGAGACGCTTCGGTGTAGCGTGCGGGCGGTTTGGTGAACAGTTGTTCCTTCAGCAGATTTTTTAAATGTAGCGGATCACCTTTCTTGATATCCGGCAACAGCACATCATTGGTTTCCAGTTCGGCTTCAGGATTGTCGGAACCTTCCACATAAACTTTCAGAAATCCGGCAAACAGCAGTTTCTGGCCTTTTGACTGAAACAGATATTCCTGATCGGTGCCGCCCAGAATATTGATGGTGGTCTGCGCAAATTTCGCGTCTGACATCTGCGTCGCCAGGGTTCGTTTCCAGATCAGATTATACAATTTGAACTGCTGATCGTTCAAATGGGCTTTCACCTGTGCGGGTTTCAGCGACAAATCCACCGGACGGATCGCTTCATGGGCTTCCTGTGCCCCTTTGGTTTTGGTTACAAATTGCCGGGGAGACTTCACCCGATATTCATTTCCATATTCCTGTGTGATCACATCCAGTGCCTGTTGAACCGCCTGTTGTGCCAGATTGACCGAGTCGGTACGCATGTAAGTGATCAATCCGCCGGTGTAACCGGGAATTTCAAAATTCCCTTCATAAAGCTGCTGAGCTACCGACATGGTTTGTTTGACGGAATATCCCAGTTTACGGGAGGCTTCCTGTTGCAGAGTCGATGTTGTGAAGGGTGGAACAGGTCGGCGAATGCTGTCTTTTTCTTCAATGCTATCAATATTCAGCGGCCCCTGGCGCACATTGCGTTCAATGGCTTCCGCTTCTTCCTGATTTTTTACCCGGATGGCCTTGCCTTTGAATTTGGCCAACTCCGCCTGAAACGCCGGATCCTGGAACAGCAACTTGATTTTCCAGTATTCTTCGGGAATGAACTGGCGGATCTCCCGTTCCCGCTCAACCACGATCCGCACTGCCACGCTCTGGACACGTCCGGCGGAAAGACCGCCCTGAATTTTTTTCCAGAGCAACGGAGACAGTTCATAACCCACTGCCCGGTCAAGAATCCTGCGAGCCTGCTGGGCGTCAACCAATTGCTGGTCCACATCCCGTGGATTCCGGAGCGCTTCCTGGATCGCGGTTTGAGTGATTTCATGAAATACAATCCGTTTTACCGGATTTTTTTTAATGCCCAGGGCTTCTAGCAAATGCCATGAAATCGCTTCTCCTTCACGGTCCTCGTCGGTTGCCAGATAAATCATGGTATCTTTCTGAATCATCTGTTTGATGGACGAAATGACCTTCTTTTTATCTTTGGTCACTTCATAAAACGGAGTGAATGATTCAGTGTCAAATCCCAGTTGTTTCTCGGGCAAATCCCTGACATGTCCCATAGAGGCGACAACCTGATAATCTTTACCCAGAAATCTGGAAATGGTTTTTGCCTTGGCTGGAGATTCCACAATGATCAAATGGCTGGTCATGTTTTTTTATGTAACGGGTTAAAAAATATAATGGATTTCAATAATTAACATGGTTTTCTGTGACATAAACTTGCCGAAGGAAGCCCATCAATGTCGTCAACTTAAGAAATTCTTCGCTGGATAATCCCCCTTTACAAAGGGGGCATGGGGGATTTAACACTCAGAATTACATCCCCCTATCCCCCTTAAACCAAGGGGGAATTAATACTCAGCACCCTTCAGAATGCTTAAGTTGATGACATTGGGACGTCCATAGGCCACCGGGATTAGATGTATCAATTGAAAAATAAATGTCAACACCCACAATGAGGAACATCCGGGACATTTTTAAAAACAGGGATAGAAATGGACTGAATAATCGGATGTCAGACCGTCGAGACGTAACAAGTTACGTCGCTACAAAGGTGGATGTTTGAGGAGGGGCATTCAGAATTTGTTGAATCAACCGCTGACATGTCTGGTCATCACCTTTCCAGATGGCATCAGTGATCTGGATGACAAGTTGATTCAGATCCGTGTTGTAAGCCTTACACATGGCATGGATCAGATTGATATGATGGATTTGTTCGGATTGATCATAGGCTGGAATCAGGGAAAGAATTCTAAATGATTCCAGAATCTCATCCATGACAGTTTCAGGAATTTCCAGGGGGGTTTTAGATGGGGGCTCAACGGTTTCTTTCATACTCAGATATTTTTTCAGCACCGGCAGTAGTTCTTCAAATTTCAGGGGTTTTGTCAGATAGTCATTGCATCCCATGATGATGGCGGTTTTTTGCTGTTGGATGAAGGCATCCGCAGAAATCGCGACAATGGGAATGTTTATGGTTTCCGGATCCTGATGCAGAATCCGGGCGACTTCCATACCATCCATGCCCGGCATGTGCATATCGAGTAAAATCAGATCAGGGCTTTGCTGATTCCGTACCATGCCGCGTACCATTTCGATCCCGGTTTCACCACTGTCTGCCATGATTAATGACAAACCTAATTCCTCAAACAGTGATTGTGTCATTTCCTGATTCATCAGATTGTCTTCTATCAGTAAAATTCTGTTTGCAGGAGCAAATCCATAAGTGGACATATCCAGCGAAAAAGACTCTACCGGAGTGCCTTTGATCAGAGGGAGCCGTATGATAAAGGTTGAGCCTTCATGCACCACGCTTTGCACCTCAATCCGTCCGTTCAGCAGTTCAGTCATTTTTTTCACGATTGCCAGTCCCAATCCTGTGCCCTGGTATTGTCTGGTGGTGGAGCCATCCACCTGTTCAAACGGATTAAAAACCAATTTAAGTTTTTCTTCAGCAATGCCGATCCCCTGATCCTGAACTTTCAACACCAGCCATTCTATCTCTTTGAACACACTCACAAAAATACTTTTGTTTTCCGGTGTGAATTTCACCGCGTTGCTGACCAGATTCATCAGGATATGATTGAGTTTGTTCCGGTCTGTTTGGATGAATTCCGGTAGTTGCGGATCAATTTCATAAGTGTAATTATGCCGTTTCTCAATAGCTCTTGCCTTATTGATGTGGAAAATGCCCTGAACCAGTGTTCTGAGGTTCAGACTTTCGAGTACAACATTCATTTTTCCTGCTTCAATTTTGGAAAGATCCAGGACATTGTTGATCAGTTCCGACAGATTTTGACTGCTGAGATGAATGTTGGACAGAAAATGGCTGAATTCCTCAGGCAAATCAGCATATCTCCGGGCTTTGCTCAACAATACCTGACTGAAGCCACTGATGGCATTCAGGGGGGTCCGGATTTCATGGCTCATATTGGCCAGAAACTGGGTTTTGGCAAGGCTGGAGGCTTCAGCCTGTTCCTTGGCTGAGAGTAACTTTCTGTTGGTTTCGAGCAATTGCTTTGTGCGGATGACCACTTCGGCTTCCAGGTTTTCACGATAGAGTTCCAGTTGCTGATCCCGGAATTGAATCTGGAAGAGCATCTCGTTGAAATGCTCAATGAGAACGCCGATTTCATCCTGACCGATCGGTGTGGCCCGAAGGGAGTAGTCCCGTTCTTCAGACACTGTTTTTGCAACCTCCGCCAGATTCAACAGTGGTTGTGAAATTCTTTTTTGTAGAAAAAAAGATAGCCAATATGCCGCAATCACTGACAACACAGTGGTTCCACCCGCAATGACAAGGTATTGCCTCAGGTTTTGATACAGGTGGGTCATATCGGCCTGTATAAAGATGGTCCCAATCCGGCTATTTTCAAAAAAAATGTTTCGATACAACAGGATGGCGTTGTCCTCAAACCACCAGGATTCTGGTTGAATTTCCGGCACAGGCATATAGGTCAGAAAATACGATGCAAAGGGTTGGTTTTGCTGGTCAAACAGAACTGAGCCTCTGATGTGAGGATCATCCTTGAGGGATTCCAGTATTTCATGCGCAATGTCCTTGTTTCCGGACATCAGTGCGGTTTTCGCGTTATTGGCGATCACATCGGCAAGGGTTGTGAGTTCACTGCTTTTCAATTCTCTGAAAGAGTGGATTTCATAGATGGACACGGCAACCATGGCCAGAATCAGTGCCAGAAACGTGGTTGAAACAATGACTATGGTTAATTTGTGCTGGATGGAAATATCATCAAATTTCTGCATGCCGATTTTGTCCTGTCATGGCCATAGTCGTTATTTCGCCGGTTTTCAGACGGTGGTCGATAAAGAAGATGCGCGAATCATCAAGGATAAATACTCTTTCGAAGAGGGTAGCATCGGGTTAGGTCCCGATGAAATTCCACATTTGCCTGATTATTATAAAATTTCCAAACCGAGGATTGTCAGATCATCTTCATATCTGCCAGTGGTCGAATGTTCACGTCCAATGCCATAGAGTTGCTCAATGATTTGCTCTACGGGTTTCTCGATATGAGGCAAAAGTTTGTTTCTGATTTGATAAGGGTGAAGCATTTCATTTTTATGATTGAGCGTTTCAGTCAGCGCGTCCGTGAACATGATAAACTTGTCTCCGGGAACCATCTGAATGGTTTGTTCCTCATATTCCGCAAGAGGGTAACTGAACGTTCCGACGACAGTCCCGTGTGTTTTCAGAAACTCAATCTTGCCCTGTTGCGGGCGTATCCATAAGTTTGCGGGCGTTCCGGCATTGGTGTAAGTCAGCGTGTTGCCGGAGGGATCCAGCAATGCGTAGGTCATGCAGGCAAACTTATGATTTTTCAGTTTTTCCTTGATGTAACTGTTCGTCAACGAGATGGCTCTGGCGGTTGATTCTCCGGATTGGCGCGCATAGGAAAAAGTGAACAGAAAGGTAAAGGCCAGTAACGACGCGGAAATTCCATGTCCCATGACATCGCCAATCACCAGGCCGACCTTTTGGTCATCCATCTGAAAAACATCATAAAAATCGCCGCCAATCAGATCTGTGGTTTCATATTTATGGGCAAAGTGGATGTTGGGAATTTGAGGAAATTCCTGGGGCAAAATCACCTTCTGGGTTTCACGAGCCAGTTGCAGTTCCTCCAGCATTCGGCTTTGCTGGCTGTGAATTTGTGCATGAGATAACTCAAGTTCCCTGAATTTTTCTTCCAGTATGAGTCGGGTCTGATTGAGTTCATTTTCATGCCGCATCCGCCGGAGTGTTTCTTCTTCCAGTTCAATAATCGTTTTTTTCAGTTCTACAGTACGCTGATCCACCATCTGTTCCAGGTTGATGCGGTTCCAGTGAGCTGTCAGCAACGCCTGGATCCTGGCCAGCAGGACAGCGCTATGGATGGGTTTGTTGACAAAATCTGACGCGCCAATGCTGAAACTTTGAGCAACCAGTTGTTCGCTGATGTCTCCGGTCAGCATGATGACAGGTATCTTTCCAAATTGAGGATGTCGCTTAAGATCCTGTAGCAAATTGAGTCCGCTGACACCCGGCATGTGGATGTCCAGCAGGATCAGATCAAACTGGTCTGATTGCAGAATCGGAAACAAAAACTCGGAACGGACAATAAATTTAGGAATGTAGTCATGATCTTTCAGCAAGGTGACCAGAAACTCCACCGTTTGCCGATCATCATCGACTACCAGAATTTTAGCTTTTTGAGGGGACATAGAGGCCTTTTTAATCCAGAACAGGAAGAAATGTTGAAACAAGGGTCTGAATTTTATTTGAGTCTCCAGCAAACACGGCGTCCTTCAACTCCAGTACGAAAGCCTTTGAAAGGCCTTTTTCAGAAGACAGATAGTGGTCAATTCGTCCAATGGATTCAAGCAGTGTTGCACCATCATACACAGGAATCTGCAAGAGATGATTCAGTTCCATACGTAGCTTCTGTTTGATTTCTAACGGCAGTGTGCCCTCCTGTTTCAGTGATTCCTGTTCAATGTCTGATCGTTTGAGATATTTTGCCAGTACAGGCATCAGCATGGCGTGATCTACCGGTTTGATCAGATAATCGTTGATTCCGGCTTCAAGTGCGGATTTTTGCTGTTCCACGAACGCATGGGCCGATATTGCCACGACAGGAATCCGCTGAAACTGGGGATATTGTCGGATAATACGGGTGGCCTCCAAGCCATCCATACCGGGCATCTGCATGTCCATCAAAATCAGATCAGGAATTTCCTGTCTTACTGCGGAAATTGCTTCGTGTCCGTTTTTTGCCAGCACAGGCTCAATTCCAAGATCACGAAAAAGCACCATCATCATTTCCTGGTTCATGAGGTTGTCTTCCACCAGCAGGACTTTGTTATCACTGGAAAAATGGAGGTCTGAAAATGAATTTTCAGAGGCCTTCATATCAAAAGCGCCCTTGGTCAGTGGCAGAAACACTGAAAAAGTTGAGCCTTTACCCACCTGGCTTTCCACTTGAATTTCACCGCCCAGCAAATCGACCAGCACTCTTGTGATGGAAAGTCCAAGCCCCGTTCCCTGAAAATCATCGGGTATGTCATGAATCTGCTCAAAATTTTCAAAAATGAGTTCCAGTTTTTCTTCAGGAATCCCTATTCCCTGATCCACGACCTGAAAGATGAGCCAGTCCATGTTGCAACTCACCACCAGCATCACAGATTTTCCTTCAGGAGTGAATTTCAGCGCATTGCTGAGCAAATTCATGAGTATCTGATTGAGTTTGGTGCGGTCGGTGATGATCACAGACGGCAGATCGGGCGCGATTTCATAGGTGAATTCAATGCCCTTCTGCAACGCGGTGGCCTTGTTGATGTGATAGATCCCCTGAATCAGCAATTTCAGATTCAACGGACCTGTCAGGATTTCCAGTTTACCAGCCTCAATTTTTGCCAGATCCAGAATGTTATTGATCAATTCGGACAGGTTTTGTCCACTGGTCCGGATGTTTTCCATGTATTGTAAAATCTCTCCGGGCAAGTCATATTCTTTCGCTTTTTTGAGCACAATTCCGCCGAATCCGATGATCGCGTTCAGTGGCGTTCGGATTTCATGGCTCATGTTGGCCAGAAACTGTGTTTTGGCGTGGTTGGCTGTTTCCGCATGATCTTTGGCTTGTTGAAGTTTTGCGGTCATTTCATGCAGTTGCCGATTCAATATCTCAAACTGCCGGGCTTTGTGAGTGATCAGGGAAAGCTTGTCGCTGAGCACAACCGCAAAAATTCGGTAAAACAGGCTTTCCAGTGTATCTACAGCAAGATTGGTGTATTCCTGAATATCTCTGACCTGAATGCTGAACAGGTCTACCGGGGTCTGGGCAACTACGGTATTCACGGAAGGGCGGGTTGAGATCACCGCCATTTCTCCAAAAATATCCCCTTTTCTGCGCAGATGCATGAGCAATTCACCCAGCGAATAGACACTCACCACACCTCGATTGAGCAGGAAAATACGATCATTCAAGGAGCCTTCTTCCATCAGCACCGTGCCCGCTGGGTATTTCTCGAGCCTGGAAAGCGGGACAATCTGTGCAAGAAAGTCTTCAGGAAGGTTATTGAACAACCTGGATTCCTGAAGATATTTGAGAACTTCCAGGTTTTCCTGAATGAGTTTATCGGATTTATCAGGCATCATAGGCACTCACAGAATTGCTAAAGTTATCCAGAGGGTAAACATGAAATGGAATCATATTTCCGTACGCAAGCAGGTTTTCAGGATTGACATCAATTGACTGGATTCTAACGGTTTGGTCAAATAGTAATCGGCACCGCTAAGCATGGCTTGTCGTTGCTGATCTGTGAAGGCATCTGCCGAAAGGCCAATGATCGGAATTGTGATGAACATATCCATGGCACGAATTTTTTGAATGGCCTCCAGACCATCCATCACAGGCATGTGCATATCCATCAGGATAACATCGGGTAATATTCCTGAATGGGAAAGTTCATGCAGTTTTTGGATTCCGGTCTGTCCATTATCAGCAAGTACGATTTCCAAACCGATTTCCTCAAACAGTGCTTTGATCACTTCCTGGTTCATCAGATTGTCTTCACACACAAGAATACAGTTATCTTTCGCAAACGGGACATCCCAAATTACATCCGCCTCAATCGTATGCTCCGGGACATCTGCGGGAATGAATGGTATCCGCAGGACAAAGGTGCTTCCACCACCGGGAGTATCTTCCAGTTGAATATTGCCATTCAACAACCGTGTGATTTTTTCCACAATGGTCAATCCAAGGCCTGATCCGCCAAACTTGCGGGTGATGGTTCCATCGGCCTGTTCAAAAGGCAGAAAAATCGTTTGTTTTTTTTCATCCGGGATCCCCATCCCCTGATCAATAACGTGGAATATCAGCCATCCTTCATTGACTTTTGTTGTCAGACAGACTCGTTTTCCATCAGAGGTGAATTTGATCGCATTGCCCAGCAAATTGATCAGAATCTGGCGTAATTTACCTCGATCGGAATGAATATATACTGGAAAGTCCGGATCAATCAGGTTTTCATACCGTAAGTGTTTTTCACTGGCCTGTAGATGATGCAGTCCAAAAATTTCGTTGATCAGCGCCTTCACGTTGAAGGCTTCAGATTGAATCTCCATTTTACCGGATTCAATTTTGGTCAGATCCAGAATGTTGTTGACCAGTTCAGTCAGACCGATACCCGCTCGATAAATATTATCCAGATAATGCTGAACTTTCCCGGACAGGCCCAGGCTGTCTTTTTGTTTCAACAGGATACTGCTGAAACCATTGATTGAATTCAGCGGAGTTCGGATTTCATGACTCATGTTGGCCAGAAAAATACTTTTTGCCGCATTGGCTTTTTCAGCGTTTTCTTTTTCGGAAAGTAATTTCTGATGGGTGAGTTGATGCTGGGAAACTTCTGTAAGCAATGCTTTTGTCCGTGATTCTATCTGTTTTTCCAGGTTTTCATTGAAACTCTTGAGTTGCAAAGAACTCTGATGCAATTGTTTAGACAATGTTTCGACTTTCACAAAACTGGAGGAAAATTTCTGTGAAAGCAAATGAGCCTGACTGAGAATCAGAAAAAAAACACCCACAGGTCCCAGATACATGGTGTGAATGATTTGATTTGCATGGAGAGTGTCCTGAAGGAACGCCAGAAAAGCGGCCAGAAACCCCATAAAAAAAATGAAGGAACCCTCCTCTCGCTTGCGGATAATTCCGAGCATGAGCTTGATATAATAGATTCCCGCAACCAGTACGATCATTTCAAACAGCAATGGCCCCCATGAATAGAGAACTGGAGGCATCAGGATAATGCTGGCAGTAAAAACAATGGAAATCCCGTAACACCATTTAATGATCCGGGATTGGGGATGTTCTGGAAAAACAGAATGGAAAAAACTGAGAAATAATGGAAATGAAAAATACATGGATACATATTCCATAGACAGTTGCAGTTCCCATGGAATGTCTGGAAACATCATGGTGATATAGCGTTCTCCGGTGGAAATGTTGCGTATTGCCACCACCAGACAGAAAATTGCGAAATACAGTGCTGATTTATCCTTTCTGCGCATGTAAAATAGTCCAAAGTGATACATGAACATGATCACCAGTGCTCCCAGCAGAAACAGATGAAGCGCAATGTTCATTTCCCGGGCGTTGTTTATCTGAGAAGAAACACCCAGTTCCAGTTGTTCCCAGAGTCCACCCTTGCGGTAATGAAAGTTGGAGACATGAATCACGATCTCCAGTTGTGACGAAGATTCAGGAATATGAATAACATGAGGGCGAAAATCAGGTGTTGAATTCTTTTCTGAAAGCCCCGGGGATCCATTACCTGTCAGAAAGTTTTGATTCACGAACAGGGAATAAGCGGTAGACGCGTTCATCAGTTTGAACGATAAATCAGGATAGGAATGTCCCAACAGAATCACCAGACGGTAAGTCGCGTATCCTGTTCCACCTACAGTATTTCCGGAAATCCTGTGGTCATTCCATACGCCTGGAACTTTCATCATTCCAGTTCTTTCCGGAGGGGATCTCCGGTGGAAATCTTCAGGCATGATGAACTGTTCATAATAAAATTCCCAGTCTCCATCCAGATTGATATTTCCCTGGTTTTCCAGATCCCAGTCCCTCAGATCAAGCACACCATTCACAGCAACAGGATGAGGCGAGACGGTTCCCTGTATCTGGGCAAACGCAGACAACGACAGTATCGTGAAAAAATGGCAGAAAAGGAAAAATACATGGAAAAATAATTTCATGATCCAAATGAATGAGAAGGTTACCCTGCGAAACTCACTAAAATGATCTGAATCTCCGTGAGTCTGTATCATCTGGCAGGAAATTCATCAACTATAGTTGCTGATATTTTATCATGGAACGCGTCAATAACGGTGAGAACCTGATCGGGTGTGATGTCCGTCATGCATTGCAAGGGTGGAGTCAGCTTACAGTGGCCTTTACCCGTTTTGCTACAGGGACGGCAGGGCAGTTGAGATTCAATCAACCGGCTTTGCAGTAAAAAGGGCGCAAAGCCAAATTCCCGGACGGTTGGGCCGAAAATGAGCATTGCCGGAGTTCCTACCGCTTCCGCCATGTGTCCCAGGGACGTGTCATTGCTGACGAGAAACCGGGCATGTCGCAATAAAGCGGCTGTTGCCAACGGCGATAGCTTCCCGGAAAGATTGATCACCTGTTCGCCGAAATGAGCTTCCAGTTTTTCTGCTTCAGGTTCTCCCGGGCCACCGATCAACACAATCCTGTCCTGGCGCATGAGGAGATTCCGAATCAGTTCCTGAAAATATGCCAGCGGCCATTGTTTCAAGGGAAACGATGCTGATGGTCCGGCACAAACAAACGTGCCTGTCCGCAGACCATGTTGCCGCATCAGCTCCTGAATGGTTTGACGATCCTTGTCTGACGGATAAAGTTCGGTATGACTGGCCAGGCGTGATCCCGTTTCACGTTGAAGCGGTTGCAAATAATATTCACGTTGGGAAAGGGCGTTTTTGAGCAGGTTGATTCGGGCATGGACCAGCAGGTTCCGTTTCAGGTTCCGTTTGGGAAATCGCCAGACTGTGACATCATGTTTTGTGCCGAAACCCCTCAAATTCCAGCAGATCCAGCGACTGCGAAGAGAGCCATGCAGATCATAAATCAGATCAAATTGTTGTTGTTTCAGGCGTTGAATGAGTTGCTGTAGCTCTGACCAGGATTCTTTGCGTGGATGAAACAGGTAGTCATCAATGTAGGGGTTGTTGCACAGGATTTCGCCAAAGCCCCGGGAGGTGAGCAATGTGACATGGCATTCAGGCGCAATTTTTTTAATTTCACGAAACACCGGAGTTGTCAGGACAAGGTCTCCGAGTGAGCTGAAGCGAATGACAAGAATTCTTGCAGGAAATGAGGAGGCTCTGTTTTTCATAAAATTTGCATTAACTCCAGCCATAGTGGTTGCCATAGTCAAACATGGCAAATTATTCACCTCAACTCAGGTACCATCATGGATATACGACATCTTCCGCTCCATCCGCTGCCCGGAAAAAGTTCTGTGACCTCAAGCTGGCAAAATCTTTCTGAAAATATGGGACAGGGGTTAAGCCTTGATCAAATCAAACAGTTTCGCAACGACTTTGAAAAGGAATCCACTGCGCTTCATCAACTGGACACCGGAGAACATCAGGCCTTGCTGGTCACCATGTATGAAGGCACAGAAAAACTGCTGAATAAAAATATCAGTCCCTTTGAAGTGACGTCCTATCTGGAAAATCTGAAATCAAATGCCAGGGAACTCCACCAGCAGGGCGTTTCCATTCATGAATTCAGACACTCACTCAACTGGCGTTCCCAAAGCACCCTTGCCGACATGATTCATAAAACTTGAATTCATGCCTGCTGTAAATAATTTGGTGATGAAATCCTGTGATCCGCCACGATGTCATCCCCGTGAAAACGGGGATCCAGGAGTGCGCCGATGGATTCCGTGTCAAGCACGGAATGACACCGCGCGATGGCTTGAATCGGTTGCCGTCACCAGAAAATTTACAGCAACAATTCATGCGCCACTGATAGACATTTTTTCCACCTTGAATGCCGGTGCAAGAATAGAACTGCGGTCATCAATTTCATCGGCAATCATGTGGATATTTCGTAGCATGTCCATGAAAGTGCTGGCGATGGTGAATTCATTGACCGGTTCCGCCAGTTTTCCATTACGAATCCAGATTCCCTGCGCCCCCCTTGAATAATCTCCTGTGGTCAGGTTGGCCCCCTGACCTGACATGAAAGTCAGGTACAATCCATCTTTCACACTTTCAATCAGTTCCTGTTCTGTCACATTGCCCGGTCGCAACAGCAGATTGGAGATTCCGCTGGCATGGCCGGTGGTGGTCATTCCCATTTTTTTTGCGGAATACGTGGACAGCATGTAATTTTTCAGGGTGCCTTCCTCAATCAGCACCAGCGGTTTGGCTTTAACACCCTCACTGTCAAAATAACGGCTCCCGAGTTTTTCAGGCATCAGTGGATCATCCATCAGATAAATTTCTGAACTCGCAATGGATTCATTGAGCTTGTCCGCCAGAAAAGAATGTTTCCGGAACACATTTTCTCCCATGAGCGCGCCCGCCAGATTGCCAATGAAACTGCGTGCCATTTCGGGGCTGAAAACCACTGGAACTTCCGTGCTCTTTGGCTTGACCGCTCCGATTTTTCGCAAAACCCGTTCACGGGTGATTTCCGCGATTTTGTCGAGAGAATCCAGTTTGTGATAGCGGCGATTGCAACTGTACCAGCCATCGGTCTGTTTCCGTGCGGTATTGATTCCCGCGGGATCATGGTCTTCCACAAAGGCCGAGATGCCGATATTGAAGATGTTTTTGGTGTTTCCATCCGCAAAACCGTTACTGTCCGCATAGACCGAATGAGAGATACTGTCGGTGTAATAGGATTGTTCGGAATTGAGACGCGCATCCAGTTTCAGCACTTTCTGTTCGAGTTCCATCGCCTGCCTGATTTTTTCTGAGGCCTCATACGACTCATAAGCAGGATCCACAAAATCCAGATTGCCTTCCGCACGACCCTGGAGTTCTGGATCAGGCAGGCAGTAAAACGGATCTTCGCCCATAAAGGGCAATGATCCGAGGGTGTCAATGATCAACGGTTTCAAGACCTCAATTCTTAAATCATTGGATGAAACGGAGGATCGTTTCTGGTCTTTTGCGACAATGACATGGACGCCGGTTGAGCGTGCGTCTTTCAGCAATTCGATTTTTTGTTCCCTGATTTCAACCTGAAACGACACCGCGCTGCCCAGCGTTACGGTCACCTGTTCCGCACCCTGTTTTCTTGAAAACTCAATAATTTCCCGTGCCAGTTCCTTATATTCCGCAATCACATGCCTCCTACTGTAAGCTCTGAAATCAATACTGTTGGCAACCCGACACCTACCGGAACACTCTGTCCGTCTTTTCCGCAGGTCCAGATGCCTTCACTGAACGCGAAATCATTTCCGACCATTGTTACCCGTGACATGGCGTCAGGACCATTTCCGATCAGAGTAAAATTTTTGATGGGGTAGGTCATTTTCCCGTCTTCCACCATGTACGCGATGGTGGGAACAAACACAAAATCTCCATTGGAAATATCGACCTGCCCGCCATTGAACGATTCACAATAAATCCCGCGTTTGACGGAAGCAATGATGTCCTGCGGTTCAGATTCGCCATTTGCCAGATAGGTCACAGTCATGCGTGGCAACGGATAGTGCGCATAGGATTCACGCCGACCGTTGCCGGTTGCGGGTGTGTTGAAATGAGCTGAACTGATGCGATCATGCATGTATCCCCGCAATATGCCTTTTTCAATCAGCACGTTTTCTCCGGGCAAATTGCCTTCATCGTCCATATTGATCGCGCCTCTGTCAAACGGAATGATTCCCGCGTCATAAATGTTACACAATTCAGAGGCTACTTTTTCACCAAGACGGCCACTATAGGCCGAGGTGCCTTTGCGGTTAAAATCAGCTTCCAGCGGATGTCCGACCGCCTCATGCAACAGAATACCTGATTGTGCGGGACCTAAAATCACGGGCATCATTCCGGAAGGGGCCTGTTTGGCGCTCAACAGCAACAGTGCTTTTGAGGCGGCGTCACGGGCGATCAATGTTGCATGATCTGCCTCTTCCAGAAACTCTGTGCCATAGCGTCCACCGACTCCGGCACTGGCGGACTGGATATGTTTGTCTTCCTGGGCCACACAATGGACATTCAACCGGAACATCGGCCTGGAATCACGGACAATCAAGCCTTCAGACGTTGCGATCTGGATCAATCTCAGGGTGTCAGACACGGATGCCGTCACTTTGATAATCCGTGGGTCATGATCATGGGCAATTTCTTCGGTGCGTTGAATCAGTTTGATCTTCCGGGTGAGGTCCATGTCTGTCACTGAATGAACCACCGGATAATAATTGTGTGGAATTTTTTCATTGAAGCGAAAGGCGTTCGCCAGGTTGACAGCACCGCCGGAAGCAATGGCGGCGGCGGAACGCGCGGCCTCCAGCATCGGTTTGATATCCAGCGATTCACTGTAGGCATAGCCGGTCTGATCGCCTTTCAGCACACGGATTCCAACCCCTGTGATCACGGCTCTGGAAGAATTTTTAATGATTCGTTCTTCCATGACGACTGAATTACGGAAGGTATACTCAAAATACAAATCAGCGTAATCACCACCATTTCTCAAGGCCTCTGACAGAACACGGCGCATCACAGCGTCATCAACTCCCATCTGTTTTTCAAAAATTCCTGATGGAGAATAGGACATTAACGGGTTTTGTGATAACAACGCTTCATTGGACGCCATGACTGGTCTCCTGAAAAAAGGTCTGTTAAACGTTGGTGGAACTAGATAGTTTTTCCGCATGATCAAGAAATTCAATCATGCAGTCGGCGGAACGTGAATAAGCGCCAGTTTCGCCGAGTACATGGCGAATCTCCTCAAGACTTCCAATCATAGTTTGCCGGTAATCCCGGTCTTCCAGCAGTTGGACCACCTCATGGAACACGGCCTCGGCTTTGAGATCGTTCTGAAGCAATTCCTCAACAATTTTGCGGCCGGCAAGAATGTTGACCATGCCAATAAATTGGATTTTAGCGAGTTTTTTGGCAATCCAGAAACTCAGGGCGGAAACCTTGTAAACAATCACAAACGGAATCCTGGCCAATCCTGTCTGAAGTGTGGCTGTTCCAGAACAAACGACCGCCGCGTCCGCGCTATAAATACATTCCAGAAATTTTCCCGGAAGCACGCTTACCGGTAAAGACTTGTTTTCGAGATATTGCTCAATCAGGGAAACTGGCAGTGTCTCAGAAACCGGGAGCAGGAACCGGACCTGACGGAACCGTTGATGCAACAGAACCATGGCCTCTGCCAACACAGGCATGATTCGGGTGATTTCACCGGGACGGCTTCCCGGCGCAATGGTGATCAGTGGTGAGTTTCCACTGGCATGGAACGGTTCCCTGAACTGTTGCACCTGATCCTGTGGGATCCCTTCATCCAGCAGGGGATGACCGACAAAGGTGACATTCATGCCCAGTTTCCGGTAAATTGGTTCTTCGAAAGGAAACAAAACCACCATCTTGTCAACCACCTGCACAATTGTTTTGAGGCGGCCTGCTCTCCAGGCCCAAACCTGGGGACTGTTAAAGAAAATGACAGGAATGCCGATATGTTTGATATGTCCCGCCAGTTTTAAATTAAACCCGGGATAATCGATAAGAATGGCCGCCTCCGGTTTTTCGAAGGACAAGGACTGTTTCAGTTGTTTGAGAATACGGAACATGCGGGGCAGATGCCGCAAGACTTCAATCAGTCCATGGACCTGAAGTTGATTGATCGGCACAATGGATCGAAATCCGGCCTGGATCATTTTGGGACCGCCCACACCATAAAATTCCAGTTGAGGCTGTCGTTGTTTCAATTCACGAATCAGAGCGGCTCCATGCGAATCGCCGGAGGCTTCACCCGCAACCATAAACAGTTTCATAAAACCTTGATCAGTGTGATGTCATGAATGCTTCAGATCCGGAAATGAGCTTGAAACAACTGGATGAATTGCTCTCACATGAACTGGAAAGATTGATGGAGTCTCCGGAAATCCGGATTCCTGAACAATTCCGTCATGAAGCCCGGATATTTCAAAAACATGGTGTTTTATGGGCAGAAACCCTGGAGCAGGACCGCAAGTTGTACAGCCGGTTTTTTCAGGAACATCCCCCGGTTTACCTCAGTGAGCTGCGTCAACAGGCCGAAACCCGCAAACAACTGGATCCGGTCATGGTGGATCAGCATTTGAGATTTTACCTCAAACAAAAAAAACAGGATACCTATCAAAATCATCTCCTGTATCTGGCAAATCTTTGTCTGCGTCTGGCTAGAAATGTCAGGAATTCACAACAGCAGATCAACTGGGTATTCAGGAGTGTTGATTTTTTAAGAATGTATCAACAGTGTGATCATAAAGCGATTGATATTAAGGTTTCCGCTTTAATAGTCCATATTTTTTCTGTGTTTCCGGAAAAATACAGTGAAAAATTTGATAATGAACAAAAAATTCATCAGGAGTTACGTTATCTTTATCACCGACAACAGCGTCTATCTCATACAGGTGCCACCCAGAACGACCAACCGGTCGCGCGTTTCCGGCTGGGACAACACTATCTGAAACAAAAATGTTTTTATGATGCGTTTGTTCATTTTTCATTTGTGTTGGATTACCTGGAACAGAGACCACCGGCTCATTCACGAGGGATATTCAGTAAAATGAGAGCGCATTCCGCACTCGGCCATTTATTCCAGGAAATGATTCACTTCACGCAACCTGGCAATGCCACACTCCTGAAGCATTTCGTAGACCGCTATAACCGGGATTTCTCAAATGAGGGCGAATGGGCAATCACGCCCTTCAAACGAAACGATGTGGTCGCGATGCGAAAAACAAAGGAAGATCTGGTCAGAATGGCCAATCATCATTTTCAGCAGATTGAAGGCACCGGCCAGCACATGAAAAAGGGCGGTATCCTCATCACGGATGCGGTGCTGAAATTTTTAGACGATTTTCGCTATCCGGCAGATGTGGTGCGTGCCATGAGGCAGTCCCGAAAAGAACAGTTTTTGTCAAGAAATCAGTTTCAGTCTGTCATGGAAAGTTCTTTGTCACAAAGCCTGTCCGAAGAATTGGTGAAGGAACTTTGGACGCTGCTGTTGAAAGACAGAGACAATCAAACGTCATTGTCATATCTCAAACTGAAGCATCATCCACACTGGAAGCCGCTTTATTCGGACGCATTGCATCAAATTGCCAGAAATTATGAACGAATGGGAGCCGGAGACCGGGCCTTGGCGTATGCGAAACAGGCGTGTCAGGTTTTGCCCGACAGTAAAGAAAAATATGTTCTGGAACAAAAACGATTGTTACTGACGTATATCAAACAACTCTGCCATGATCAGGAATTGATCTTTCGCCATCATACTGGCTGGAAGCGTTTCAAGGAAGGAACAGACGCGTTTATTGAAATCACCAGTATCAATGAACACCTTCAACAACAGACCAACTGACCCCAACCTTATCCTGCTTGCTCTCTAAAAACTTTTCTGCCAGAATGGTGACAGCTTTTTATAAAGCACTAATCATATCCGAGCCGATTGCTCGGGTTACGTCCCGGTTCCTTCCCGGGGACGTAACCCCGAGCGGCCATTAACAGTCCTCCCGAGTCTTTGGGATTTTATTTTTTGCAATGCTATTGAGGAACCATGACTGACGAGGAACTCAAGGAACTGGTGGCCAGTCTGGCCATTGCCCAACAGGAAACAGATCGCCAACTTAAAGAAAAATTTGGTGAAACAGATCGCCAACTCAAAGAAAAATTTGGTGAAACAGATCGCCAACTCAAGGAATTATCCAAAAATATTGGTGGTTTGAGCAACAAATTTGGCACCTTTACCGAAGCCATGGCGTTTCCTTCCATGTCCAGAATCATGGAAGAACAGTTTGGCATGGATACCTTCACAACAAGGTTGAAACGCAAAAAAGCTGGAGAACACGCTGAAGTGGATGCCATTGCCTACACCAACGGCAAAGTCAATGAACTGTATGTCATCGAAGTTAAAAGCGCGCTGGATAAGCGCGAGGTGAAACAGGTGATCAAAACCCTGAAACGCTTTCGTGAGTTTTTTCCTGAATTCGCAGAAAAAACCATTAAGGGCGTGGTGGCGTATGTGGACGCGCAGGAATCCGCCAAGGATGCTGTTTTGAAAGCTGGTTTGTTTCTGGCCGCTATCCACGATGGCCTGTTTTCCATGGAAACCCCTGCCGATTTCAAACCGCAACTTTTCTGAGGATCATAATTGATGAAGTAAAGCATCATTCTTCAATCTGGTAATTTTCCAGGGCCTGCTCCAATCGAGTACGGTAAACTTCAATGAGTTCTTCCTGTTTTTCCTCACTCACCTCACCTTCCAGCAGATGAATGGAATGAACCGCATAGGTTGCTCCTGCCATATTGATGGCGGAGGCAATCAACGCGGGGCTGTAACTTTCCTGAAGCTGATTGGCCAGTTCAATAAAGGCGTTGGTCAGATGGTCATGAATTTTGGCGATTTGCTGATGTTCTGGAGTCCATGTAGTCATAAAAAATTGCTAAAAAATATTTAAAAAACAGGCACCGTTCAAAAGTAGTTGACACTTTGCTGTCGTTCCAGCGCAGACAGATATCCAGTCCATCTCACCGGCAAAGGACTGGATACCTGCCTGCGCTGGTATGACATTGAAGGGCAAATTGTAAGGCACGACAAAAGAATAAGTTGTAAAAGATGGAACGGTTACGAACGTCCCGTTCGTAACCAGAAAGTTTTCCATGTTATTTTTTGTGCGTTCCCAAGTTAGAACTGCGTGGTTGATTTTCAAGATTTCTCGCCTTCGGCTCGAAAAAATCTCTTTTGCACACGGTAGCCCCGGAACGTAACCCGTGGCTATCATTCCCGGTACTGCCTTGTATGGTTTTCCCCGATCATTGGCAAAACGATGACCATAGTCAAACGGTGAGGTGCCTGCGTCTCATCGGGAATCGTTCCATAATGCACCTCCGGTGCCATTTCACAGACCAGCGGAATGCCCTCAGAGGAAGGATTGGGAGGAGCCTCACTGGTGGTAGGGAACCAGCGTCAACGTTTCCCTTTCACAAGCGTAACGAAAACATCATGGCTGGGTCTGAACCGCCGGGGAATATTCAAAACACAGTAATGTAATGTCATCATCCCAAGGAGTATTGGGGGACCATTTTTTGAGATGGGATATCAAGTGTTCACTGAGTTCCTGAAGGGAAGAATTCTGGTGTTGTTTGAGAAATCTGATGAGGCGTCGCCTTCCAAATTGTTCGGTTTGGAGATTTTGCCATTCGGTGATGCCATCCGTATACAGAAAAATTCGATCGCCTGGCATCAGATGATCGGATTCTTCCTGATAATCAAAGGCTGGATTGTCAAACATTCCCAAAGGAAGCCCGCCTGTTTTCATACTTCTTTCCGGAGAGCCATCTGCCGGCAGAAGAATCAATCCGGGATGTCCGGCATTACATGTCTGCAATCGACCCTCCGGGAAAATTCGCAGATAGATTCCTGTCACGGCTTTTTCGGCCTTTGTTTTTTTAAATAACAACCTGTTCAGGAGTTGGAGCGTTTTGTTTGTGGAGAGGTGAGGAGAAATACTGTCTAGTCCGATTTGGGTTATCATGGTCATGAAGGCGGCAGAAATTCCATGACCGGTAGCATCTCCGATAAAAACATTCACGGCACCATCCCGGTTTATGGAAAAATCATAGAGATCCCCTGAAACCTCTCTTGATGGGAGATATAGGGAATAAAAATTCAGAAAGGATACCTGTGGAAAGGAGGGCAGTACTGCTTTTTGAAATTCAGCCGCCAGATGCAGTTCGGCTTCCATCAATTGAGTTTTTTGTTCAAGCTGTTTCTGGAGAAGTTTGCGGTTGGTGATATCGCGACTCACACCGATGATTTCCACATCTCCAAGCGAATTGCGAACAATATTTGTGGTCACTTCAGTATTGACGATGGAGCCATCTTTACACGGTTGATCTACTTCTGTTGAGGTGATGTGACTTTTCAAATTTCTGGTCAGAAATTTAGTCATCCCCTCACGTAACGTAGTTTCTACGACCTTCTGTGATTCTGGAGTCAGTGCCTCATTTACGGGTTGAACCATGATTTCTTCCGGAGTGTATCCTCTTAATTTTTTTACGGAAGGGCTGACATAGGTGAACTGTCCCTTATAGGGATCCATCGTCCAGATGACGTCAGCCGCATTTTCAGAAATAAGCCGATAACGTGCCTCACTCTGCTGTAGAGCTTCTTCCACCTGCTTGCGCCTGGTGATATCATGGGTAACACTGATAATATGGGGATTCCCTTGCAAATTAATGATTCTGGCGGACATGATTCCGATGAAATGACTGCCATCTTTGCTTTGGAACTGGAACTCCAGATTTTGAATTTTCCCTTTGTCTTTCAAGGTTTCAACCGTCTTCTGCCGATCTTTTGGATTCTTCCAGATATTCAACTCCAGGGCTGTTTTGCCAATCACCTCAGACCGCGAAAATCCAAACAATGCGGAGAATCCATCATTGACACTTAAAATATAGCCATCATCCAGACGTGTCACCAGGACGGAATCGGGGTTGGTATTGAAAAACAGTTCCAACTCTTCCTTGGATTCCTGAATTTCCGCAGTCAATCGTTGATTGACCATTAAAATAAAACCAAAGATCCATAGGGTACTGGTGATCAAGGTTACCATAAAGGTGGTGACCTGAACTTCTGAATCACTAAAGAGGCCACCGTTTACACCGCCCATCAGAGGTGTTATGGCCCGCAAGCTAAATAATCCCCCATTGATCAAAAACACTACGATGAGGAACCGGGCAGACGTTGTGAAAGAATTTTTTTTGTAAAGCCACAGGCTTCTGACAATCAGAAAGCAAACCAGGGCTATCGCAACGGATATGTTGATGCGGCGAATCGTTAAATCATTTTGGATGTAGGTGAAATAAATTGTGATCAGGATCGCCAGAGTAAAGAACAGAAGGAGGGGCCGACATTGCTCTCTCTGATCCATAAATCGAAGGAATCCTGTATGGATAAACAGAAAGCCCCCCAGGAACAGGATGTTATTTGAAACTATCGCAATCAAACCAAAGTTAGGGTGATGGCGCAAGAGATTGAAGACAAAACCCACTGATAACAGGGTCTGCCCTAGCGCCAACCAGCCAGTTCCCTGATGGGTTTTATTGATCCGATATTGGGCGACAAGGACAAGAACCTGCAAGATATTGATAATGCCATGGATAAACGCAAGAGTTGGAAGGTCAATAGGCATAAGCATGTTTATCCTGAAATCCCTGTATTAATGACGGAATAGCCACTGATAGTGGTCCAGATAAGTTTTGTCCAATGGCCTGATTTTTACAGGGTAGCCATTCATCCGTAAAACAGGGAAGAGATGAGATGTGAGAAATGAGATCCCGGAGTCCGGATCTTTCCCTCATTTCTTTCGTAAGTGTCAAGAGACTTTACCGATAATCCTGTAGAACGTATCAGACGACTAGTGATTCTTTTGCCGTTCCAAAGGCTCAGTGTTTTCCGGGAGGTTCAGAAAACCGGGATTGAGTTGAGGATACTTATAGGTCACTATGACTTCCGCACCTTCCTGGGGAATGGCGGTTCCAAAAAATGTGATCGTTCTGCTTGCGAAATTATATAAAAAGCCGTTTTCACCACTCAAGGGAAGTATTTCAACACCATTGACGGTGACCTGGATGCGGGAATAGGGAACATCCTTTTCGGTTAATTGATAACGTCCGCCTCGTGCCTGCTGGATAATGATATCCAGTGTTGCGCCATAATCAGCCTGGCATATGTTGCCATAGGTTCCACCTGTTTTATTGACCAGCTTTTTATAGTCTTCACTGCCTGAAGCATTTCCCCCCGTCCCCGAACAACCTGTGTCAGGATCTGCCACAATCGCATGTGCCAGATAACCATTGTCGACAAACAAATTTGACTCAAAATTGAAGGCGGCATTCGAACCGTAGGATGAATACTGATCTCGTTCATCGCTGATAAAAATCACGGATAGCGTAGCGCCTGACCGTGGATATCCTGCCGTTACCACAGTCCCCCCGGCTAATAGCGATTTCTCGGCAAAGTATAGTCCGGACTCGATTCCCGAGCCGTCAATACCAACTTTAACCGCTGTCTCAAAACTGGCTTTATCCTTGGTGAAACCTGTTCCGCGCAGAATGTCTCCATCCAAATCAATTTCTGAAGCGGCTTTGTATGTTGGACCCGTAGTGATCACACCGATCATGAAATCCAGTCCGGCATTGGCCAGCTTGGTGAAAAAATTAGTGGCATTGTTGGCCACGGCCACTTGTTCTTCGTTCATGCTTCCGGAGTTATCAACAACCATGAGAAAATCCGCTTTCTGAATCCGTTCTCCAGCAGTGAAGATATTCCGGGTTGTCTTCAATGTGATTCCATAATTAATGATATTTGTAAAATTGACGGCTCCATTGATCAGGCCCTGATAAACGTCATAATTTGTGGTTGGAACAACCGCCGCGGCAAGGAGTACGTCGGCGGCGTTGCGATAAAGCAGCGAGACTTGCAAGCGGAAGGCTTGAGTGGCAGAACCATTCACGACAGTGCCGGAAACCTGAAAGTTTTTTATGCCCAGAGATTCCAGAATTTTGAGGACAAGTTCATGACCGGTTGTGGCTGTGGCCAGAGGAACCGAGTAGTTTCCATTCACGGCACCGCCAGTTGTTTTACCAGCGCTTGATGTGGCTACAGCGACAGCGAGGATGCTTTCTCCCGAGGTGATCCCCAAAGACTGTTGCAGTGTCGGGATGATCAGATCCATGGCTCCACTGGCAGTTGTCGCGGCAGTCGCACTCATATCCAGGGTTGTGACAAAACCATGAACATGCCCGCTGGTATCCTGAAACAGGGCACCATCCACAGTGTCGCTTACAATCGAAAGCCGGGTTATGTTTTCCGGAATCAGATAGGTGCTACCATCCTTCATGCTTATTTTAAATGCGTGGTCAGAACTGGTTGTGGTTGTTGTCGAATTTGAGTCACTGCTTGAATCCGAACAGGATGGAATTCCTGACCAAAGGACAAATAAACAAATCAGAAATGCTGATGAGCGAAAAAATCTGCGATAATTTTTATATTTTCCGGGCATAACAGACCTGTGGTGGATTTTTAAAATCGTTTAAACACGGCGATGGGGCTTCCCCCTGTAGCGGATTTATAGACATCAAAATAAGAATCTTCTCCAAGGGTGTAGAACGAATAGAAACCTGAGCCTGACAACCCCGGTAAATCGCTGATTTTGCCATTGCATCCGTTCAGGGAATTGTCACCTCTGAATTCCAGATAGACTTCCAGACGGGTTCCCTTCATTTTTGAATGAAACACACCGGAAATCACTTCCCATGTTCCCCTGTTTTCGTCAGTCACGTTGCCACGATTGTAGATATCAAAGGTGCCGGTCGGATCATAGTGATGCGTAATATTGCAACCATAGTCCACTTCATAACCGGAAGTTTGTTGCCAGTTTCCAGGTAGAATATCCAAGCCATCCTGCCTGGAGGTTTCTGCTGAATCCCGCTCAGAACATCCGGTTAGCATCATGATGAAAATAACAGACAAGAACAGATATTTCATGAAACCTCATGCATGATTCAAAGAATGAAACAGTCATATATCATGGAATGGTACCTTGCCATTCTCATAATCTTTTGAAGTTTTTTACATATTGGAAAGCTCTTCGCAAGAGATGGATGTGAAGAAATTATGAAATAATTAAATAAATCATTTTTTAGGGTTCCTATCTTTAATATTGCAAGGTCATAATGGCTTTGCTAGAGCTATATTCTGACCTCATGAAATTGTTAACGTCTGGAGCAATCGAAAAATGGAATCTGAAATCAGAGAACTGGTAGAGGCTTTTGTCGTAGAGAGCCGCGAAATGATGGAAACCCTTGAACCCATTCTGATCGGTTTGACATCTGTAACTTCCACGGAAGAAATTGAATCGGGAATCAACAATGTATTCCGCTTGTTTCATACCATCAAAGGGGGGGCCGGCTTTCTCAATCTGAAATATATTGAGCGTCTCACCCATCGTTCAGAAAATATTCTGCAGGTCTTGCGCAAGGAACCCCGGAAATTTAATCCTGATTATGTGGATACACTCACAGAATCCTGCGATCTGATGCATAAGATGCTGGATCAGACGGAACAGCAATATTCCGATCAGGGATTTGAAGATGAAGTTGGCACACTCATTCAACATCTTGAACAAATTTATGCGGGACTGCAGGACGAAAAAATCATACAGGTTGCTACAGGAATTCCTCAAAAAACAAAACCAGCGCCTAAAGAGCCTGTTGCTCAGCAGGTTCCAGCGACGCAACCCCAAAAAAACCAAGTCCCACCCGCACCAAAACAAGCTGTTGTTCAACCAATCGCCGGGACTCAACCTCAACAGCCACAAATAAAGTCCTCAACGCAGGCGGACCTGCCACCTGAATGGATCGATATCGGCAGTGCTGACATTTCCATCACACCAGAAATGATGGCCAGTTTTATTCAGGAAGGTGAAGAACAACTTCAGTCACTTGAAGATATCCTCATGGTCATGAAACAGATTCCAGGGGATACGGCAGAACATGAATTCATTGAAACAGCGTTTCGCAATGTTCATACGCTGAAAGGAAACGCGGGATTTCTAAATGTACAACCGATTGAATCATCCAGTCATCGTGCTGAAAATTTGATGGGAGAGGTGCGTGAGGGCACACGAAAAATAGATGAGGCCGCCATTCAGGGATTGCTGATGTACGTTGATGTAATCAGACAGGGTTTCAAACAGATTGAGTCCAGAAAACAGATCAATGCCGCCCTTTTCAGACCATTGGAAGAACATCTGGAAGCGCTCATTGACGGCAGGCTTCCGGATCAACATGACGCGTTTGATACCAGTTCTGTGCAATTGCCAGATAATTCAGAGAAGGAATCGTCGGAACATGGGGACGGTGACGAACAAGAGGCAGAATCACCTGCTGTAACCGTTAATAATGATCAGCCGATTGTTGAGTATAAAGTAACCATCACGCCGGAAATGAATCAGATTTTTGTGAATGAAGGCCTTGAACAACTCCAGTCTCTGGAAGATGCCATGCTGGTCATTTCGCAATTGCCTGAGGATGATTCCGTGAGTGCGTTTATTGATACGGCGTTCCGTAATGTTCACACCGTGAAGGGCAATGCCGGTTTTTTAAATGTCTCGCCCATTGAATCCTTGAGTCATCATGCCGAAAATCTGCTGGGAAACATACGTGATGGAAAAATCATTATTCATGAAAATCATATTCAGGCCCTGCTGAAATATATTGATGTGATACGCCAGCATCTCAAAAACATGAGCCAGGGAATCAATCTGAACGCATCCCTGAATGTTGATACAGAACAACAGCTTTTATCCGCATTGCAGGGAAGGCCTGACAAACCGGAAGCGTCAGCAACTCCACCAAAATCTGTTCCATCGACCAGGTCTGCGCCAGCAACAGGGACTCAACCTACGGAAAATAAACAACCGGCGCAACAGAAACCTGCTGAACCTGTACTCAATGTTACAGAAAAAGAAAAAACTGTTTCGTCAGGAAAAGCTCAAACGCCACCGTCATCATCTGTCGCACAGGCAACCAGAGAATCTGCTGTGGAGCACAAACATCCGATCCCCGTAGCCGCAACGAAAACCTCGACGGTTCGCCAGGAAATTCGGGTGAGCACAGACAAGATTGATCAACTGGTCAATTTGATTGGAGAACTCGTGATTGGTGAGGCCATGCTGGCCAATCATTTGAACAATATCGCAGGAAATGAATATTCAGAACAGTTTATCACCCAACTCAACAAAAACATCAGGGATTTACAGGAAGTCGCCATGTCCATGCGGATGATTCCGGTTTCCGGTGTTTTTCGCAAAATGATCCGCGTGGTTCACGATGTTTCCAAAAAAGTGAATAAACCTGTCGTGCTTGATCTCGTGGGTGAAGAAACAGAAGTGGACAAGACGGTGGTTGAACAAATTGCGGATCCTTTGCTTCATATTGTACGGAATGCGGTGGATCATGGAATTGACACGCCTGAAGAACGAAAAGCCGCCGGAAAACCGGAAACCGGCAACATCCGTCTGGAAGCCAAACATGCGGGCAATGAAATATTGATCATCATTCAGGATGATGGGCGTGGATTGAATGAAGAACGAATCCTGGCCAAAGCCATTGAAAAAAATATTGTATCTCCTGAAGATCAATTAACACCCAATGAAATCTGGAATCTGGTGTTTGCACCGGGATTTTCAACCTCCGAGCAAGTGACGGATCTCTCTGGTAGAGGCGTTGGGATGGATGTCGTGAAACGAAATATTGAACAACTTCGCGGGCGCATTGATATTTTTTCAGAAAAGGGAAAAGGCTCACGATTTGTACTCCGGCTGCCTTTGACACTGGCAATTATTGACGGCATGCTGGTTAAGGTAGGAAACTCTGTTTATGCGATTCCCATTGTTGAAATTCAGGAATCTGTCAAACCCAAAGAGACAGATATCACGCGGATGTCTGATGGAACAGAGGTCATACAGATCAGGGAACAGTTGTTGCCCGTCATTAGACTCCATCGACTGCATCATATTCCGACTCAGATCACCGACCTGAATGACGGTCTGTTGATAGTCATTGAGTCGGAAAACCGCAGATTGTGTCTGTTTGTGGATGAACTCATCGGACAACAGCAGATTGTGATCAAAGCTCTGCCTGAATATTTGGGTGATTTACCATATCTGTCAGGCTGTACCATTCTTGGTGACGGCAGCATCAGCATGATTTTGGATACCTCGAAATTTTTTATGGCACTGCAATAAAACGCTTTTATCCCGGGCACTCGAAGAGACGCGTTATACATGTCTCTACAGCTCTGAGACGTGGGATTATTCCAGAAAATTGACAAAGGATTGAGGATACCAGTCTACGGAACGGATGGAATTGATTTTAATGACTGCGGTTTCACCTGTGCCGGTATTAAAGCCGATTTTTCTTCCCCGTTTCCCGCCGACTTCCTGAGAGGTCACAGAAATATTCTGTTTATCAAGTATTTCCATTCCAATTCTGGCATTTTGTTCGTGAATATCCGCTTGGTACAATTCATGTTCAGGATTGCAGGCTCCTCCAAAAATTTGAGCTTCAATGTCTTCTCTGCAAGCCCCAAGACTCAGCATTTCCTGTATGAGCGAAATGATCGCAGGTGCTGCATAATAGGAGGTGGAGGGTTTTTCCGGTTCCCGGCAGGGAAAACAGTAATAGGTCATTCCACCCAACCGGACTCTGGAATCATATAATGTGACCACAATCCCGGAACCCACCACCGCAAAGAGGGTTTCCGGTGTCTCAGGGATGTAGCCATACCCCGGTTTGAGATAAGGGAAATCAGTTACTGTTCTAACAATCATGGGTGTCCGAATCGTTAAAAAATAAAAATCAGACACATTTTTGCATGTTCTATACCGTAATGACTCCGATCACAATCACTCAAGATTCGAATCATGACAGGATATCGTATCATTTTTAATTGTGTGCCTACTCTTGTTCACAGGACGGTAGCGGTTTTTTCATGAAACTGTGCCCGTGAACATGGCAGTCTGGTTCATGACTGTCAATGTCCGCAGGGGCATGGTCTCCGCAACTGCATGGATCAAACAGTTCCTTGGCGAGCAGTTTCCTGACTTCTTCAGGCAGAGGTGTTGTTTCATCCGCAAGTTTCCATTTATGCGTCAAGGCGGTTCTGACAGATTCTTTTTGTAAATGAAGTCGAACCAGAGGCGGCAATTCCCGACGATAAAGATAGCCACAATCTGGACACGTGCATTCTACTGGTGCATCTTCATCCTCAAAATAATCCATTTCCTTGTCAATCTCTTCAACTGTTCCACAGTGCGGACACAGCACATCAATCATTCGTGGCATTCTTTACTCCGCTAAGGAATGTTCAAAAATAACATGGAAAACTTTCTGGTTACGAATGGGAAGTTCGTAACCGTTCCAGTACCCAGCGGTGGGTGCGAAGCTATACTTCGCATGAGGGAGACATGCCCTCGGGACGTAGGGCATGAGCAAACTTTTACAACGTATTCTTTTGCCATTCCTTAGCTATATTTAAGCCTGTTGGGTGGTCTGATTTAAAACAAATAAGCCAGTTCCAGATCAAGTTGGGATTTCAGGTTTTCCAGACCGTCAGCGGCTTTTTGATCAGACATCCAGTAGCTTGCGCGGGAAATGAGTTTTTTGGCGAGAGTGTAGGACAGACCAAGATAGATGTTCTGGACATTGATGGTGTCCACTTTCCGTTGTTCGATGGCGAACGTGGTGCCCAGATTGCGGGTCAGATCAATGTCGATACCCAGATTGACATCAGCGACATTCTTGATTTCACCGGCACCATCATTCACACCGGAACTACCCAGATTCAGGAACGGGGTGAGGCTTTGGGACAGGAAGGTGAAGGACAGTGAAAGGCCAAGATAGGATTCTGTTTTCTTAACAGCATTTTTCGCGCCAGTAGCATCCACATTGAAATCATTGTCGGTGAAGGATTTGGCTTCATATTCCAGACCAAAATCAAAGAAATCAAAATCCACTTTTCCTAATAAATTGGCGACACCAATATTGCCCTGATTATCATCGGCCGCAACAGATATATCTCCGCTATGCGTGCTATACGCCAGTGAAATTTCTGCTTCGGAAATGGGGAAAATGCTGACCTCAAGATTGGGTTGGGCATGGTCATTGTTACCGTAGGATCCCTGATGGGTTTTGCCTAGTTCTGTCATGAATTCATGGCCTAAGGCAATTCCATTTCGACCACCAACGTCAATCAAGCCCATTCTGGTTCTGAACATTCCTTTGGACAGTTCGCCATAGGCTTCGTAGGGGGCTGTACCGGTAGTGTCACTCAACAGTGTAAGTTTTCCACCAATGCTGAGTTTATCCTGCTCATTCACCACCAGCGAATCCTCCAACGTCAGATATGCCCGATAATCCATCAAGGTTTGGGAATAGCCCTGTTTCGAGTTTTCAGGAGTCAGGCTATGCAATCCGCTGTAAAGCTCACCGCTGATTGCGGGAGTTCCAGCAGAAGCGGTGCTCACTTGCCATGAAAGGAAGAGGATAGACAACAATAGACGTTTTTGGAATTTCATAAGGCTGGCTGTTAAAAAAGATTGATCATCATGAGTTACTCTTAACCCTGTTACCCAAATTAATATTCAGTCCCACACTGATGGAAGCTTTGTCTGATCCTGACGACCGTTTACGTGAAACGATTGCGTCGACATCGCCATTCAACAATCCCTGATCAATCACGGATTGCAAAGAGAGTTCCTTGCGTTGCGCGATTTGAATGGCCTTTCGCAATTGATCCAGAGAATTCAATTGCACATAGCATTCACAAATTTCCGTAAAGGTAAAACCTGTATGCAACGCAAGGATTTCACATATCCGGTCTGTGAGAAAGTCTCCGGTTTTAAATGATTTTTCTGCCATGAGTGTTTGTCCTGAAAAAGAACTTAAATGATTTTCTTGGCGAAAGTTAATGGCATTTGCGCGCGCAATTCACCAAACGTATCGCCTGAAAAGGTCCAGGTATTTTTCCCCAGACAAGAGCGCAAGGGATCCCCCAGCATGACTGTCTTTGGTTCATTTTCTGCCATGATCACTTCCAGATCACAATCCAGGGGAACTGTCATATAGGACTCAATCAGGAAAATCATGAGTCTGCATTCCTGGGAACCATTGAGCAAAAGATGAAACCTGTCATAGGACACAGGCCCAAGGGTGATCGTGATTTTTCCATTGCTGTCTTCTGTTTGTTCACCAACAATCGAGTTTTCACCCAATTCACAGTTGACCATGCCCAATTCAAATTTTTGTTTGGGATGCACAGGAACTGTACGTCTGACACATTGGGTGATGTTCACCTTGACGCCCTTCAGGGCATCTTCCAGAAGGGTTGTGAGGCCTGTTGCGGATCTTGGTTGTTGACGATATAAGGCAATGTATCGCAACATCTGAAACGGATCAGGTAAAAACCGTTCGAGCTCAACCTGATGAATTCCCAGTAAATCAAACAGCATCCAGGAATATTTAGGAGATTGAACTTCAATGACCTGCTGGAGCAGTTGGTATTTTTGCGAGGAACGATAGAACAGGGTGTATAAACGTTGATGCACCACATCCAGCAGAACTCTGGCAAAATTTTTATCTTCCAATTCAGCGGACAACAGATCTTCGGTGTACCATGAGGGCAATGGCGAAGAAATGCCATACAAACCCAGAATCGTGGTTTGAAGGTCAAAGCCTTCACCATCCTGCGTTTGGTCGATGGACGCAATATCCGATTCAGGAAAATCCAGTGACAGTTGCGGACGGATTCTGATTTTTCCGGAATCCTCCAATTTTTCACCGATGACTCTTTCCAGCAGACGAATCGCCTGATAGTAAGAAAATTTTCCGGGATTTTGCAACAACTGGTCTGTTACAGAATGGGACGTGTTCCCAGACGAGGCTGCCATTGAATTGTCTCCCATTTTGCGGTGTCTTCAAAAGTTAGTGCGGTGTAAGTATTAAAACTGGCATAGGTCGCAAAAAAATAATCCAGAATCGAGCCGAACAGAAACATGTCGCCGAGACTGGCAAACTGATCACTTCTTGTTTTGATATGGATGGACTGCCCACGATAAACATCCCGTTTGAACAATCGTTCTTCCGGAGTCACTGTCATCTCATACATGCTGTTGACTCTGCGTAGATTGGCTATTTCCCGTGGTTTGTCCTTGTTGTCCTGAATAATGTAGTGATTCAGCAAGGCGGTGAGACTCTCTATGGTTGACAGTGAGTTCGTATTGATAGAGAGGTCGGCCAGCAATTTCCAGAGTAAATTACCATACAATGCCGGAGCATGGCTGAGGGTTGGTGGAATAAGATTTTTGAACGTTGCCAACTCAGGCGTGTTGCTCGTCGGTTTTGAAATATCTCCGGCCTGTAAACCAGCGGGTAAATCAGCGTTGGTGCAAGAAATACGTGCCATCATGATTTCGGAATCGGTCAGGGTTTCACCCGGTGGATAGGCCAATGACAAAAAGATATCCGTTTCGGAGCTTCTGATTGAAGGACGGAACACCACCTGATAGACCGGCGCATTCTGGCGAAGTTGAAAATCCGTGAAGGGAATGAATTGTCGTTTGCCCGGTGTTCCTCGCATCAAACCAGATACCTGGTCCACTGAATAAATCTGATATGTTCCCGGTTTCATTCCTGCGGGCGACAGCAGGACTTCTTTTTCCTGATGCGTGAGTTGCACAGGTGCCGCGTCATGATCAAACAGATTGATGGCTGGAACTGTGAAGAGCTCAAAAGTATCTTTGTTGATTTTAGGCATCACAAATGGAGGAATTCCGCATTTGAAAGAAACGCAGAACTGATTCCCCATGCCTCTGTCGCTCCATTGATCAAGCGCCAAATCAAGAAACAAAAACTTTTCCGGAAACATGAAATATTCATTAAGAATCCGGTAGGATGGAAACAGATTGGACGGATAGGGTAGCAAGGCATCGGCAGGATCAAAGCCAACAGGTGTTAGTTGCCGGCGATCCAACGAGGATGTCGCACCTGTCTGTTTATTGACAATATTGATTCCCTTCATAAAATACTGCAAAAGAAAATAAATATCGCAGGCATTTCCAAAGGGTCCACCCAGATAAAATCTGAGTCGTTTCTGTTGCCAGTTATCCAGTGTGGTTCCATATAATTCAAAAGAAATTTTCAGTTCCACCTGATCAACTGTAATTCCGTCTGATTTGAGTTCCTCGGTTTCAAAACCGGTAATTTTCAACGGCAATAAATCCACATCCTGGCATGTTTTGAAACGACAGGTATTGCCACCCACGGCAAGCGAGTCAATATAGGTGCCCGCAGGAATACGCAACGTGTCACTCAAGTTGTTTTTCGGAGTGAATTTAATGATGGTTGCGGCCGGAACAGGGCGCAGATATTGAGGATTGATGATCTGCATCAACGACTGTACAATTTCCGGGAACTCATCGTTGATTTTTTGATTAATATTGGCGGTTAAAAATGCTGTTCCTTCCAGCAACCGTTCAACATCCGGATCATTGGAGGTCCCATTGAGCAATGGTGCCAGAACCGGATGTTCATTGGAAAAAGCTTCCCCGGTTTCATGTAATTTTTTTAATTCATCTTTATACAAATCCAAAAACATAAGAGATTCTTCCTCCAGGTGGTCAGGTTATAACACCATTTCGATATTGAATGTGCTGTCAGATCGCATTCTGGTACGCATACGAAATGGAATAATATGTTCCATATGGTAAATCGTCGCAGACAAGCCAAACTTTAATGCCATTTCTTGTCCTGAGGACCCCTCAAAGGACACCGCCACGTCTTTCAGTCGCGGTTCATAGGTTTCAATCAGTTCTTTAATTTTTTCCTTGATCGCTTCTGTTTCCGGCGAAATAAAATTTCCGGGAAGGTTTGAAAAGTCCGGCAGACCATATTCCGGATCGCCTGAAACGGTGCCTTGTTTGGTGTTGAGCAGACGGATCAAGTGATTGGAGACAGAGCTTCTCAAACGCTCCACATCATTTTTGACAAATCGTGGTTCCAGGTCTTGACTCTGGTTGATCAGACGCTCAATCAATCGTTCTTCACGCATAGATCATCTCATTCAGAGGAAGTCCAGGTGTCCACATACTCAATACCATCCGGCACCCAGGTCCATGTTATTTTTTCATAAGTAAAGGACACACGTTCCATATGCGGGAGCATGTTTTCGTAAGGTTCAGATCTTGAATAAACCTGCCCCTGTCCATTGCCGGAATCAACCTTGACCTGATGCCAGGAAGCATGTTCCACCAGTTCCCGTCTGTTTTGAATCCAGGGTCTGACATCCACAATGTTGGCATTTTCAAGCTCTACCTTGTAAAATAATTCCGGACTTCCCGCTCTGACAAAACGATGCCAACTGAACGTCACGGTTTTTAGCTTTTCACAGGTACACAGGGCTTGATACAACTTGGGCGTGCTTCTGTCAATTTCCTTATAAATAATAATGGGACGATGGATTCTGATGCCAGTGAACAAACCAGTGCTGGTATTTTGAGGAATTTCAACATTGTGTTCAAACGAATACAGTTCAATGGTTTTTTCAAAATCCTTTTTAATGCAGGAGCCTTCAATGACCCCTTGACTTTCACCTTCAATTTCCATGAAGCCGGGCATAGACATAAGGAATTCTCCAGATTAAGAGTTAAAAAATGATTACAAATCAAGTGAACAGATTTTTAAACATCACCCAAAACGGTTCTCGCTTCAAGGCCTGAAAATGAGCATTGTTATAATTATTCCAACCGGATGAACAGATTTGTTTTTCAATAAAATGTATCACTTCCCGACTGAAATCAGCCCCCAGATTTTCAGAAACAACAACATTGGAGTCCTGATATGTGCGGATCACTTCCGGGTCATATGGAATGGTGCAAAGGTGAGGAATGTCCCATCTGCGTTGCAAATACTGTTCTATCTTGTCCGATGGCAAAGAGTTTTTATTGATAATGAATCCCAGACACTGTGAGTCTGAGCCAACGATTTTTCTGCCATCTCGCAGTGATTCCACCAACTGATCTGCCATCTGCCAGGAAGGCTTGTCCAGTTCTGTGATGATGACATAGGAACTTGCTGCCAGCGCGGACCCCACATTGCTGACATCGGTTCCCCCTCTGGTATCCAGGATGACATAATCGAAAGAATGCTGTTCCTTGATTTCTGACAAAATACCAGACAAGCGATTTGTGAAGGTTTTCAAATCTTCGTAACGTGAAGTCATGGTAAGGTTGATCCGGTTTGTCTCTCTATTCACCTGACTGGGCAAAATATAAAGGTTCTCCCTCGTAAAAGGTTTTTTCAGGAGTATCGGTTCAATCATGGCTTCAGGGGGATTGTCCGTGAAATAATCGGGCAATGCCTGTGTGCCTGATGGGAGCTTGCCGGAAAACGCGAGAAAAGTGGCTCCATGAGTGAAAAAATCCATATCCACAATCAGCGTTTTAAAACCGCACCGGGCGAGTAAATGGGCAATAGAAGAGGCCGTAGCGCTTTTGCCACTGCCTCCTTTTCCACTGAGAACAGCAAAAACACTGGTATTGGCATCTTTCAGGGACGGTCTGACCTGTTTTTGACTGTCTGAAAATAGGAGTTCCAGATCGGGTTGATTTTTTTCACGCCATTCATAGACCCACTTGAAACTTGCGAGACTGAGCAAAATGGTGGCCATACTGATCAGGATTGTCCAGGTAATCCCTCTTATCCAGGTAGTCTCCGCGATTTTTTCAGCAAATCCCGGCGGCTTTTTTTCGGCGGGAGCTATCTCCTGATCCATTTCAGGCATATCCTCAGCAAGATCCTGTGCCGCCACAGTGGTTTCAGGCAAGAACTCCGGAGTGCTCACATCATTCAGTTCCTGCGGTTGGTCTTCGTCAAGAGACATTTCGCCGATATCGCCCTGATCGTCATCAGACTGTTCCGGCACAAGCTGTGTTTCAGCCTGTGAAGCACTCTGGGCATAAAGAAAACAGGGTGTTAGCGCAAACAACAACACCATCAGAAAGGGCATCACCGTTGATGCCATGAGCCGTGAACAATTCATGCAAATCAATTTCAAACAAGTTGATCAAGGCCGCAGAATATGGGTTGATAAAATATTCTAGCGGATATTGTAGACAAATTCTTTTCTGTCATTGAAAGAAATAATGAGTTTTGTAAAGCCAATTTTTGAATTTTGATGTTCCAGGATCCGAATCGACATCTCAGGCAACAGGGTGTGAGTGATGATTTCATCAATTAAACGCGCACCTTTGGCGATATCTTGATTGAACGCCTGAATATAATCAATGATCTCATCATCAAATTTTAATTCGGCCTGATGATTCATTTTGAACCGTTGTTTCACCTTGGCCAGTTTGAGTTGAATGATATTCCGGAAATTGTCGCCGGATAAAGGATAGTAGGGCACTGTGACCAGACGTCCGAGAAAAGCAGGATTGAATTTCCCGAGAAGCTCCGCACGAATTTTTTCCTGGATGATGTCAATCACAGGACGTTCAACACCGCAAGCTTTGAGAATTGTCTGACTGCCGATGTTGGAGGTCAGAAAAATTATGGTGTTTCTGAAATTTATAGGAATGCCCTCACCATCTTCCATGAAGCCTTTATCAAAAACCTGATAAAAAACCTCCAAAACATCAGGATGCGCTTTTTCCACTTCATCAAGCAACACAATGCTGTAAGGATTTCGGCGAACCGCTTCTGTCAGGATTCCACCTTTGCCGTAACCGACATATCCGGGAGGTGAGCCTCTCAATGTGGAAACCGTATGCGCTTCCTGATACTCGGACATATTGATCACCACCATGTTCTGCTCGCCACCATACAGGAGGTCTGCCAGTGTGGCGGCCGTTTCAGTTTTGCCGACCCCGCTGGGTCCTGTGAGCAGAAACACTCCAATCGGTTTGTTCGGATCATCCAGTCCTGCCCGTGAAGTCTGAATGCGTTTCACAATCGTTTCCAGCGCATGATCCTGCCCGATCAGACGGGTGGCCATTGTATGTTTCAAATCCAGAATCGTTCGTGTTTCCTCAGCCAGCATTTTGCCCATGGGAATACCCGTCCATCCGGAAATTACAGAGGCTACAACCTGTTTGTCAACACACAGGGGGACCAGTGGCATTTCGCCCTGAAGAAGCACCAGTTTTTTTTCTGAAGAATCCAGTTTGTGACGCAGACTCTGATATTTTTTCTTATCGGATGCAGGTGTCTCTTCCAACTCTTTATGAAACTGGCTGATCTGGGAAACCAGTTTGAGTTCCTTCTGCCAACGATTGTTTTGTTGTTTCAGTTCTTTTTGCAGGGCATTGAGATTTTTCGCCAATTCACTGATGGGTTTTTTATGGTTTTTCCCTTTAAACTGCTCCCCTTCCAGAATTTGTTTTTTGAGTTCATATTCAGCCATCGTCCGCTGAATATCTTCAATTTGCGCCGGTGTGGCATTTTGTCCAATCGCGACTCTGGCACAGGCTGTATCAAGCACACTGATCGCCTTATCGGGCAGATGTCGTCCGGTGATGTAGCGATGTGATAAATGCACTGTATCCTGTAGCGCTTCGTCCAGGATCCGAACCTTGTGGTAATTTTCCAGGTGTGATTTCATACCTCTGAGCATGGAAATGGCGACATCCTCAGCAGGCTCGTCCACTTTGACTGGCTGGAATCTGCGGGCCAGGGCCGGGTCTTTTTCAATGTATTGTTTATATTCACTCAGGGTTGTCGCGCCAATGGTTCTCAACTCCCCTCGCGCCAACGCCGGTTTGAGCAGATTTGCCACATCTCCCACGCCTTCCGCTCCACCGGCACCAATAATGGTATGTGCTTCATCAATGAACAGAATGATGGGTTTTGTCGAATTCTTGACCTCCGCGATCAGGGACTTCATCCGTTTCTCAAACTCGCCCTGAATGCCAGCCCCGGCCTGAAGCAAACCAATATCAAGAATCCTGAGCGATATATTTCGGAGTGGTGGTGGAACATCGTCCTTGACAATGCGCAGGGCAAACCCTTCAACAACCGCGGTTTTGCCAACACCCGCCTCACCAATGAGGATGGGATTATTCTGCCGTCTTCGAGTCAGAATATCCACCAGTTGACGGATTTCTCCACTACGGCCATGAATCGGGTCAATTTTTCCTTCCTGTGCCTGCCGGGTCAAATCAATGGTGAACTGATCCAGAAATGGTGTACTGGAGTGGCCTGTTTCCTGTTCATTCTCTGTGAATGATTGGTCCTGACCATCAGCAATTTCAGGGTTTTCCAGAGAATTTCTGGTGATCTCATGCATGTTTTTTAATAGAGATTCGGGTTCCATATCCAACAGCACAGACGCGCCATTATGCAAGATCTGGCGATAAATGCGATTTTCAACCAACGCAAGCAGGATATGACTCGATCGAATGGTCCGGGTTTTGAAAGTAAGTGATGCGATCAGCCAGGCTTCCTGAAAAATTTCGATAATTTGTGACGACAATGACGGAACCCGACTGCAACCACGCTTGAATTTTTCAAGTGTCATGGCTAAATCCCCAGACAACCGTTCTGAGGACAGATGATAATATTTTACCAGATACTCGATATCAGACGTGGGTACTTCCAATAATTTCATTAAAAAATGTTCAATCTCAATGTGGTAATGCGTCTGAGCAACACATAAGCCTGCGGCCGACTCCAGCGCGTGCTGACACACCGGAGAAAGTTTGGCAATGATAACATCGAGTTCTGGTTTTATGGGCATTTGATCAACACTGTATGTTTGTGAAGAGACTGATAAATGGCGGAGACCCGTAGGAATCGAACCTACCCAACGGGGATTTAGCCCGTCACACACGGGTTTGAAGCCCGGGGGGGCCACCAGTACCCCATGAGTCTCCATGAATTGAATTTAGACGCTATCGGCGTTCCACGCCCACATGATCTGCTTACAACTACTGACAATTTGACTGGTTAAATACAAGAGAAAAAATGCTTCGCATAAAAATTTCCCAAAGGCTGACAACGTGACTATCGTTGTCAGTCGCATGAATTTTCCAACGTAGAGACAGGTTTTAAACCCGTCTCTACTGGTTATTTCTTTATGCGCTCTTAGCATTAATATGGGATAATATCAAACAAGGCTTTCCAAATTAAAAAATATTGCATATATACCACAAAAAAAGATTTGCTGAGCTTCTGTTCAGATCATCTGATGACCTGAGCGGTGCTGATTTACCCGATTTCAAAAAAGGGAGACAAGGCCATGGAACTGGTGCAGTTGGTAACATTTGAACTTGCTGATGAAATGTATGGGATTGATGTGTTCAAAGTGAACAGTGTGGCACGTTATCAGAAAATCAATCACATGCCGGACTCGGCAAACATCATTGAAGGTGTGATTGATCTGCGTGGAGACGTGATTCCTGTCGTAGATTTACATAAACGTTTTCATTTGGAACCGCCTGCCACCTACAAAAAAACCAGGATCATTATCACGGAATCCAAAGGCTATCTGTTTGGTTTTATTGTGGGAAAAGTTCATGATGTGTGCTCGTTTTCACTATCAGAATTTCGCTCGGTACCACCCGGGGTGAATCATTCCAGTGCCGAGTTCATGGTGGGAATCACACATAAGGACCAACACTTACTCACATACCTCGATATTGATCAGGTTTTGGATATTGAACAACTTCTTGGCCATCAAACCGCTCATGGATAGTACTGAATTGAAGGAACAGGTTTCCGATGCTGTTCAGCGTCGTGAATGGCTCAAGCAGATGAAAACCACACATCAGCATGAGTTCGTCCATGACACTCAAAAAGATTTTATTGATCTGATAAGCTTCCGGTTGATGAACGAAATTTATGCGATTCCGTTGATACAATTGCAGGAAATTTTAAAGGCGGTCAACATCATGCGTGTGCCCCGAAGTCATCCTCACCTCAAAGGCATTATCAACGTCAGAGGCAGTATTCTGACTGTGATTGATGTTCGAAAAAGATTAGGGATGGATCCCGGTGATATAGACGCGACAACCCGCATTGTCATTGTTTCTGAAGCCGGTCGTGCTGTCGGATTGCTTGTTGACGCAGTGCTGGAAATCCTGAGAATTGAAAAACACCAGATGGAACAACCACCTCATGGTATCCCGGATCAGAAAAGACAATTCATAGCACATATATTCAATGATCATGATCAATTCATCATCATTCCGGATCTGGGCAAACTATGTCAGTTTTCGCTATAGGAAAACCATTCATAATTTATTACGCGAGTCCGGAGTTGAAATTTATTCATTAATATCAGTACTCCTTTAGTGTCATCTCGACGTCAGGAGAGATCTTTCAACGCTCAAGGCCTTAAGATTACTCCTGGTGTCGAAATGACACAGACGCAACTCCGGATTCACCTATTTATTCAGAGGATCATCATGAAATGGAAGATGTCACTAAAAAATAAAATTTTATGGGCTTATATTTTTGCTGGATTTGGTCCGTTCATCGGTTTGGGCCTCGTCAGTTATTTCAGCGCATCCAGTTCACTGGAGATGGTTCAGCAAAGTGGTGTTCAGTCAATGATCGAGCAGACAGAGCAGCACCTGAAATTATTGAGAGACCTTCATAAAGCTCATATTCTGAGCTATTTCAAAGAAGTGGAACATGACCTGGAGTTTCTCCGTGAAACTCCAATGAACCTCATCACCTATCGGGCGTTCCTGCGAAGTTTTGAAGAACTCCATGGAACCGGACAAGGACTGCAACTTCTGGCCAGCCCAGTCTACCAATCTGTTCATCAGCAGTTCCATCCAATGTATAAATCTTTCGTTCAGCACATGAACTATGGAGATTTTTATTTCATTGACCAGCAGGGACACGTCATTTACTCAGTGAATAAACAAAAAGATTTTTCCGTCAATCTCATGACCGATGACATGACCAATCCGGCACTGAGTCGAGCGTATCGAAAAGCACTGGGTGGTCAGATGGCACTGGTTGATTCCGGTATTCCTGCCAATATTGAAAAAAGCGTTGCCGCATATATGGCTCTGCCTATGAACAACGAACAGGGCGTTCCTGAAGGGGTGTTGGCTGTGCAAATTATGGCCGATGAAATGTCCTCTGTGAACAAGGATATTTCTCTGGGAACAACGGGTAAAAGCTATCTTGTTAGCAACGATTTTACCTTGCGGTCTCATATTCAACAGATGCGGAATTCTTCCATGTCGGGCGGCGCAGACTCCAACCGCATTGAATCCGGGGCTATCCGTAAAGGTCTGGACGGGCAGGATGGGATTGAGAAACATAAAAATTATGAAGGTCTGGATGTGATCAGCGCTTACACACCTGTTCAAGTCAAGGACCTGCATTGGGTGTTGATCGTGGAAATGGATGATGCGAAAGCACATGATGCGGCACTTGAGTTGGCCCGGGTTCATGGAAATGACATTGAATGGGCCAAGCGGAAAATACTGTTCTGGATTGGCGGCGTGACAGGCGCCTCCGCGATTCTGGGATTTGCCATGTTCTGGGTTGTCATCATTTCCATATCCCGTGTGATCGCCCGCATGGATGAAACGGTAGAGCAGGTGACGACCGCAACCCAGCATCTGTCTTCAGGATCTCAGGTCCAGAGCGCTTCTGTGGAAGAAGTGGTGGCTTCTGTGGAAGAACTGATATCCTCCATTCATGACGTGGCTCGCAATGCCAGTGACGTTTCCAATGACGCCAATGAATCCGCTGAACAGGCAACCCTGGGTGGTGAGGCTGTCAAGCAGTCACTTCAGGCAATGGCACGGATCAACGAATCTTCCGAAAAAATCACGGAAATCATTGATGTGATCTCAGACATTGCGGAACAAACCAATTTACTAGCGTTGAATGCCGCCATCGAAGCCGCAAGGGCTGGCGAACATGGCAAAGGATTTGCGGTAGTGGCGGATGAAGTTCGTAAACTCGCAGAACGCAGTGCCAGAGCAACCAAAGAAATCACCCTGTTGATTCGGGAAAGCAATGGCCGCATCCAGGAAGGCACTCAATTGTCAAACAAGGTTGGGAACATGCTGGAGCTGATTGTTGAGCATGTCAGAAAAACAGCGGAAATGGTGGAACAGATTTCTGCGGCTACAGAGGAACAGGCGGCCACCTCCAATACTATCAAAAACAGCATCGAGGAAATTTCCAGCAAAGTCGAACAAAACGCTTCAGCGGCAGAACAGCTTGCGGCTTCAGCCTTGAGTATGAAGAACAGTCTTCAGGAAATCATCCGGGGTGTTTCGGAAGAAACCTCCCATGCCCATCATTTTGATCGGGAGTCTGCCACTGACGATGATCGTAATTCTGAAAAATCTGAAACAACCGCTGAAACACAGCACAAGCTCACCTTCTCCAAAAATTCAGGAGATGAATATCTCAACTGGTAACCCATAATTTGTTGCTGTAAATTTTCTGATGACGGCAACCGATTCAAGCCATCGCACTCTGTCATTCCGTGCTTGACACGGAATCCATCGGCGCACTCCTGGATCCCCGTTTTCATGGTGATGACATCGTGGCGGGCCACAGGATTTCATCACCGAATTATTTACAGCAGGCATAATTTTATAAGGGACGTTCAAAAAATAACATGGTACCTCAACTGACCAACCAGGAACTGGAGCAATTTGCTGAAATAGCCTACAAAGAACTGGGTATTATAATCTCTAACCAAAAACACGCACTGCTTCAAAACAGGCTTGGACGCAGATTGAGAGAGCTTGGACTGCGAAGCTTTCGGGAATATTATCAGTATTTACTGGCCCACAAAGCTGAAACACAGGAATTCATCGAAGCAGTCACCACCAATGAAACCTATTTTTTTCGATGTCCCAAACATTTTCACATGCTGGGACAACAAATTTTCCCCAATATCAAATCAGAACTGATCAATATCTGGAGTGCCGCCTGCTCCAATGGCTCTGAACCTTATTCACTGGCGATCGTCGCTCACGAGCGTCTGCCGGATTTTGAAAAGCGTAGTGTGAATGTGTGGGCCAGCGATATTGATCTTAAAATCCTGAAAAAAGCTGATGAAGGTGTGTATGACACTCATCTTCTACGACTGGCACGGGAAGATGTGTTGCATAAGTATTTTATCCAGATCAAACCACAACTCTATCAGGTGATTCCTGCTTTACGTGAAATGTTGCTACTGGGACAGCACAATCTCCAGCATCGTTTCAACAAGGCCAAAATGGATGTTATTTTTTGTCGTAATGTTCTGATCTATTTTGACAATCAGAGCAAGCAGACGGTTTTTCAAAATTTGATAGAAGCTCTCAAGCCAGGTGGTTATCTTTTTCTCGGAGAATCAGAAATTATTCCTGATTTACCTGGAATGCACCGGATTGACGCTTCTGTCGCGGTAAAGAAATAAGAAGATTATGCCCAAAGTTGTTCGAGTCGCGATCGCAGGTGTGGATACCGCTCAAAATGGGGATCTGCTTTCTACTGTGGTGGGATCATGTATCGCCATCATGCTTTATGACAAAAAGACCCGTATTGGTGGCATGGCTCATATTATGCTGGGATATTCGGATGGAAAAACGGATACTCCCGGAAAATACGCTGACACCGCAGTGCCGCATTTAATCCAACTCATGGAGCAGTCAGGCGCTCAGGCATACCGGTTGAAAGGTGCGAAAGTGGCTGGAGGAGGTGAAATGTTTGATCATTTCAGTCCTGAATTGAATGTCTCAAAGCTTAACATTAAAGCGGTTTATGACATATTGGCCAGACATGGAATCAAAATCATCGCTGAAGATCTGGGAGGGAAAACCGGAAGGCGTGTGACGCTTGATACTGAAACAGGAAAAGTCCAGGTGGACGTGCATGGAGAACAAACCAAAACTTTATAATCAGGCACCCGTACTGCCAAAGCCTCCGTCATTCCTTGCCGTCGATGACAGATCTGTGACATCTTCAATCATACAAGGTTCAAGCTTCCTCACCAACAATTGCGCAATCCGGGTATTGATTAGCTTTTGCGCCGCCTGGACTGGATCACCAGTACCCACATAACGTAAAGGAACCATGATGATTCCACGATAATCGGGATCAATCACCCCCACACTGTTGGCCATGATAAAATCTGTTTTGGTGATACTGGACCTTGGCACAACCTCAATGTAATACCCTTCCGAAATTTCCACTGAAATTCCTGTATTGAAAAAGAACACACGATCGCGACGAGGTTCAACACCTACGGCGACAATATCAATTCCGGCATCTGTTGAATGGGCTTTGGCTGGTAGGGCCAACTCCGGAGAGTGGCGTTTGATTTTAAGGATTGCGGTCATTGGTTTGCGGCCTTTGCTTCAGCATGGACAACCAACGTCACCTGATTGCCTTTTTCATTATAGATCAATTCATTGACAAACTGCTTTTTTGTGAGAACAATACCGCGTCTGGAAATAGCCAGTGCGTTGGACACGAGGTCCTGTTTCACCAGTTGAGGTTTGAATCCGGGACCTTCATCGGTGATACAAACACGTATCTCCCGCCTGGAAAATTTGAGTTCAACTTGAATGATCCGGCTTTCATACGGAGTTTGTTTCGATCTATCTTCAAAAAACTCCCAGTAGGTGTCTTCTTCCAGCATTTTTTCTTTGAGATCCCCGTCAATCTCAAGATTTCCATGTTCAGAGGCATTGATCAGCATTTCGATCAATCCCATCTGCAAATGATTGAGCTGGAGTTCAGTATAACCACCCTGCTCACGACACACGGAAACAATGGCCTCAGCACTATTTTCCAGCACAGAAAGTGTGTTGGGCAGATGAATCGCTATTGAAAAACTATCAATAAATTGGTCAGAAATATCTAAATGCATAAGCTTTGCTGTTATATTTGCGAGACCGCATCATCCATTGAGGGAAATATCTGTAGAAAATCATCCAGATGGGTTGATGTGATGATTTCCGCGACAATTCTCTGGCAATCACACAACGCAAATTTTCCGCCCCGTTTGAGAATGGTTTTGGCGCTGGCGACCAGAAAGCCAATTCCTGACGAATCCATCAGATTCACGTTTTTCATATCAATGATAATTTTGGTAATTGCCACATCTTCCACAGCGGGTTTGATATCCGTTTTAGCCACTTTGACACCTGTCAAAGCCAGATTTCCATTGAGGTGAAAAATTACAGCACCATTTTTTTCTTCACGAGAAATTTCCATAAATATTAGTCCTTTCCAGAATTTATCAGCTCTGACCTAGACACCATGTCTGTCATATATTTCCAAGATATTCAAAAGCGATAACTGTCACATCGTCATCGTATGTTCCAAAAGTGAATTCATCCAGTGTCCTGACCAGATTTTTCACAAGGGTTTGCAGTGGTAATTCACGGTTCTGCGCTAAAAATGCGCA
Source organism: SAR324 cluster bacterium (assembly GCA_015232315.1). Taxonomy (NCBI): domain Bacteria; class Deltaproteobacteria; species SAR324 cluster bacterium. The sequence goes on from JADFZZ010000001.1 coordinate 214,010, forward strand.
TAGACGTTCTTCACCGAACAGGTTATCTTCGCCATCTTTGGCTTCATTCACACCGTCAGTATAAAGAAATCCCCTGTCACCTTTTTTCATGGTATAACGTTCTTCGGTATAAGAAATCCAGTCATTTGGAAACAATCCGAGAAGCTTTCCCTTGAGGTTTAACAAAACGGGAGGCTGGCCATCCGCCGGGATAATGATCAGTGACGGATGTCCGGCATTGGCCGTTGATAATTCTCCTTTGCTGTTGATGCGGGCACAGATTGCGGAAATAAAACGGTCATCAGGCATTTCTTCTTCAAACGTCTGATTCACATGCTTGAAAACATCTTCAATGTTGGGACTGTCAATGCTTTGATCCAGTAGCATTTTTGCCATAATCGTCGAAAGTGCCGCGGCTACACCATGACCTGTGCCATCTCCCACAAACATATTATAATAACCGTTATGCCCTTCCTTCAGATAATAAATGTCACCTGAAACATGAGATTGAGGATTGTATTGAACGACAATATCCAGAAAAGTCGGCGGCTTGTAACTGGTAATCAGTTTTTTCTGAACATCCTCAGCCATTTGCAGATCTTCTTCCATCTCCAGTTTCTGGCCCTTGATGGTGCTGTAAGACGCACTGAGCGCCTCTTCCGCCATATTGCGCGCCATGATTTCCAGTCGAAGATCCTGCATGCTGCGATGACGTTCCAGATAGCCCATGGTCCGGGCTTTCAGTTCCTGCATGATAAAAGGCTTGGTCACATAATCCGTCGCACCCAGTTCAAAGGCCTGAATCTTGGAATTGTTATCCGTGATGCCTGTCAAAAATAATACGGGAACGGACGTATTACCCAGAGTTGTGCGTAGTTCCCTGATGAACATGAGTCCATCCATCACAGGCATTTCCATATCTGTAATGATCAGGTCTATTTCTTCTTTTTTGGCTATTCGCAAGCCTTCCTGTCCATTGGACGCTTCGAGAAAAGTGAAGACACAGGGAAGCGGTTGAAAGGCCTGTTTGATCACCATTCTGACAAATTGGCTGTCATCAATGATCAGCAGGCAATAGTGCGGCTGTTCGGGCATAAATGAGGGATCCAATGGTGTTATTCACGAATAAGAAATTCTATGTATTTAATCACTCTGTTTTCACCCTCACCTTCATATTCAGTGTGGATGCCACGGATTTTATTGCTGCTTGAATATTCCCGAATCAGAGTTTTCACCATGGGATCATCTGCAAGAAATTTGCGTCTGACCAGTTTGGATGGTGGTGAAGATGTTTTTTTTTCTACCGGCATGATGTTTCACCTTAGATTTAAATCCCTGCAATAAATTCTTGTATGAAAGAGCCTTAGCAACTGTAAACAATATTCTTTCCCCATTCAGGTAGCTTGACAATCGCAACAGCATATCGTTTTTATGCTTAACTTCTCTATATATTTTTGTCAAATACTGTTTTGAGATCCTTTGTGGAAAAGCAATGTCTTTGAAAAAAACAAATTATTGAAATTAATAAAAATGGATTTTATGAGGGGATTATGAAACTGAGAAAAACCAATATCGAACGCTTGAAAAATGAGTCCTTTGATGTGCTGATCATTGGCGGCGGAATCAATGGTGCTGTCTCCGCGGCATCTCTGTCTGGCAAAGGCGCAAAAGTCGCGCTGATTGACCGTGTTGATTTTGCCGGATTCACCAGCATGCAGTCCTCAAATCTGGCATGGGGTGGCATCAAATATCTGGAAACGTATGAATTCGGACTGGTTCGCAAACTCTGCATGTCACGGAACCATTTGATGCGCAGTTATCCCTCCACAGTCCAGGAAATCCGGTTTTTTACGACACTGGCCAAAGGCTTCCGATACCCTCCATGGTTTCTGTTCTGCGGAACACTGTTCTATTGGCTCATGGGGAATTTTTTCACCAAACCACCACGCTATCTGACACCTTCCATCATTAATAAAGAAGAACCTGTGGTCAACACGGACAACAGCAATGGCGGAATGGAATATTCAGACGCGTACCTGCATGACAATGATGCCCGGTTTGTATTTAACTTCATTCGAGGTGCCTTGAATTATGGCTGTGCCGCGGCCAATTATGTGGAGTCACTGGGAGCATCACAGAATCAGGGTTTATGGAAAACAAAAGTGCGTGACACGGTTTCCGGAGAAGAATTCACCATCACTTCCAAAGCGTTGATCAATTGCTGTGGTCCCTTTGTGGATGAACACAACCAGATCACCGGTCAGAAAACAGAACATCACCATGCGTTTTCCAAAGGCATCCATCTGATCGTAGATCGTATTACTCCCAACAAAAGAGTACTGACTTTCTTTGCGGATGACGGACGACTGTTCTTTGTAATCCCGATGGGCCCCAAAACATCGATTGGGACAACCGACACCAAAGTACAATCTCCAAATACCGAAGTGACTGCGGAAGATCGGAAATTTGTGCTGGATAATATCAACAAACGCCTCAAACTGGAAAAGCCGATCACGGAATCCGATGTGATCGCTGAACGTTGCGGAGTCCGTCCGCTGGTGGTGTCTGGTAATACTTCAGGAAATCAGGACTGGTTTCAGCTTTCCCGCAAACACGTTGTCGAAGCCAACGTCAAGGATCGTCACATCAGTATCTTTGGCGGAAAACTGACTGATTGTCTGAATGTGGGCGAAGAGGTTTTTCATGAAGTTCGAAAATTTGGCGTGGAATTTCCGTTCCCCGATAAAAAATGGTATGGTGAGCCACCTGATGCGGTGAAAGAAGAATTTTTTCATCAGGCCAGACTGATGAATCTGGATGCGAGGACCCCGGCGACCTCTTCCGAAAAACTCACATCCAGATTATGGAGACGTTATGGTGCTCATGCACTCGGGATGTTGGAAAGTATCCGACGTGAACCTGAAATGGCAGAACTGCTGATTGAAAATTCGGAATATCTGCGGTGTGAAGTCGAAGAAGCCGCGCAACGGGAGATGATCACCAAACTGGATGATTTTCTCCGACGTCGTTCAAAAATCACTCAGGTCGTTCCTCATGACGTCGTGCGTGATTCCGCAGGCTTGAAAGACGCTTGTGTCATATTTTTCGGTGATCAGGCTGAAGAACGTTACCAGGAATATTTCAGGGAACATCAGTGATTGCAGACGAATAAAAAATGGAGTGTGACTGTGAACAATGAATTCAATCTCGTCCTGGCGAGTCCTCGCGGTTTCTGTGCCGGTGTGGATAGAGCCATCACCATTGTGGAAAAAGCGCTGGAACTTTATGGTCCGCCGATTTATGTGCGGCATGAAATTGTGCATAATCCACATGTCGTGAACAGGCTCAAAAAACGTGGTGTGATTTTTGTGGAAGAACTGGATACCGTCCCTGAAAACGCTCATCTGATTTTTTCAGCACATGGTGTTTCTCCCGCAGTACGGGATGCCGCATCACAAAAAAATCTGGCTGTGCTCGACGCGACGTGTCCGCTTGTCACCAAAGTTCATCTGGAAGCACAGCGTTATGCCCGAGAAGGATATATCATCATCATGATCGGGCACAAAGACCATGTGGAAGTGGTCGGAACCCTTGGTGAAGCTCCAGAAAAAATGGTCGTCATCGGGAAGGTTGAGGAGGTAGAAACACTGGAGATCCCCTCGGGGCAGAAAATCGCGTATCTCACTCAGACGACGCTGTCACTTGATGACACAGCCAGTATCATTCAGGCTCTCAAAGCAAAATATCCTGATATCGAAGGTCCCAAAAAAGATGACATCTGTTATGCGACCCAGAATCGTCAGAACGCGGTAAAAAGTTTGGCACAAGCTGTTGATCTGATTCTGGTCGTCGGGGCGCCCAACAGTTCCAACACAGTGCGGTTGGTGGAAGTTGCTCAAGGCGCGGGAATTCCCGCCAGAAGAATTGAGTCGGCCGATGAACTGGAGAGGGCATGGTTCCGTTTCGGTATGCGGATCGGCATCACCGCTGGAGCTTCCGCACCGGAAGATATTGTTCAGGGAATAGTTTCCAGACTTGAAACCTTTGTGGACCATAGCTCCATTGAAGAATTGACGCTTGTGGAAGAAAACGTCACTTTTGCGCTTCCTGCCGCTTTAAAAAATGTCTGAACCGTGTCGCCGCAATGTGCCGCATGGAGACTCGATGTTTTTCTTCAGCGGTCATTTCGGCCATTGTTCGGGTTTCACCAGCAGGTTGAAAAATACAGTCCCAGCCAAATCCGTTACTGCCTCTTGGTGGAACAATCGTTCCCTCCAGTGTTCCCTCAAGCACATGCATGGTTTCGCCATCCTCAGAATAACCGAGACAACATACGGCTCTTGCTGATTTATCTGGAAAAGCGCTGAGGGCCTGAACCAGCCCCTGCATTCCCATATTTTTCTCAAACCATTTGATCAAAACCCCGGGCAGTTCATTCCATGCGTTAAAAAACAGGGAGGTGTCTTCCACCAGAACAGGTTGCTGAAGTGCGGAATAGGCTTTTTGTGTCTTGTCACGAACCAGTTCATGAAGATTCGTGGTCTGGATTTCATGCAGATCCAACGCTACGTTTTCCAGAGGAATTCCCAGGAGTTCACGCATTTCACGGAGTTTGTTCAGATTGGATGTTACGAAATACAGCATTTAATCCAGGGGTTTAATGAGTTTGAGTCCCGATGGCAATTTGTCTCCAAACAACCAGTCATTTGACGTAGCGGAGGAAAGGTTTTCGTCAGTCGGCACTTGCAGTATTTGTTGCAAGGCCTCTGTTCCTTCCTTTTTTTTGAGAAAATCAATAATTTTATTACGGGTTCTGTCACTGATATCACGAGAACGGTCTTCGGTAAGCTGTCCCATTTTTGAGAGGATCAGCGGTAAATCCTGATAGAAAGTGATCTCGGGGGACAAACTCAGCAACCAGTCGATCCAGGATTCTACCGTAGAAACACTGACCGCGTTGACCGGACTTCCATAAACAGGCACTCTGCCGCCTATACGTGCCAGACACCAACCTTCAATTCCTGTTGCTTGCCCCAGTTTGACCTGACTGATCAGTTCATGCCCCAATTTCAATTTTTCCTGCGGTGGCAGATGTTCAAGGCTGGCCAGCAGTCTCCATAGTTCATTGAGTGCCGTTGGTGACGCTGCGGCAGTGGTTTTTCCACCTTTTTTACCAGTTTTTCCGATCGTGCCTTTACGAGGTTTCATTGCGGATTCCCTGATTTTTTTCCACCCCATGTCCAGCAGAAGTTGCTGATTGGCTGTTGAAATTCCACCCGCGATTCGTCGACACATCACCCACCATTCAATTTCAATGGCGCGTTCTTTTCGAAAATGAGGGCCACCCGGAAACAATTCCATCACCTGTCGCATTTTGAGTTCATCGCCTCTGCAACCATATCCCGGTCGCAGACAAAAACCCGCAAGTTTCAGCCAGTTCAATTCATGATTGACCGATCGTGTTCTTCGTCCCATGCCCTCATACAGAAATGGCCATAAGCCACGTAACAATGGGATCGACCACTCCTCACGGGGCATTTCCAGAGCTTGTTCCATTTGCCGGTAAATGCCGCCACTGACGGAGCCTTCAGCATTTCGTCCGAACCACTCCTGAAGGCAGGCTCTGGCAGGGAGCAAATCTTCTTCTGCTAATGTAATCAAGGATTCATCGTCCGTTTGTGCCGCAGTGTTTGCCGCACGCAGTTGAAACGCCAGTTTCCATTCCTGGTTCCGTTGCGCGTCTACACAAAACAAACTCAGGGTTCCGATTTCGTTCAATATGGCTTTGAGATGAATTTCCAGTTCCAGTGTCTTCTTTTTAACGAGTTGACGATCAGGAGTGATCAAGGTCTGCAAGGGCGGCAATTCAATAAATTCCCGCTCTTTTTCTTCCGCGTTCAGCAACAGGATAGCTCCCGCCTGATCCTGAGGACGATGAATGGAGGACATCAACTGAAATACCACAGGCTGATTCACTCTCAGCATGATGCCCGTTTGAAGAACAGTCACAGGTTGTTCGGGAACAATGTGCTGAGGCAAAATACAAAGCCACGCTTCTTTTTTGTCTGATTCTGATAATTCCAGATGGACATGGATATAATAAGACCGTGCGCTACCACCCTTGATCAGAATACCATGCCCCTGTTGCGCCATTTGATAATACGCGGCACCGCGAGCAACCGCCAAATGCAGATCGTGGTGTTCCAAAGGCTGAACAACCGCTGGTCTTCGTGATTCATGGCATTGTTCACGCCAGGTTTCCAACTGAGTCAATAAACGGGACCTTACCACAGCAGGTGACAAAGCCCCTCCATTGAACAAGACCTGATCGGGAAATTTCAGTTGTCCGTGATCTTCCAGTGAGCGCTTTAAAAACGCATGAAGATGTTTGGTGATCGCCGCATCCTGAGCATAGGGCAAGCCCATCTGTTTCAGACCGACATTACGATTTTTGATCAGGGCGGCATCCCATGAAATGACAGGAAAAAATCCCTCAAGAACGATTTGTTCCAGCAACCCCCTGTTTAAAGCAACGGTTCGAGTATTTCCCATCAATCGACTGCCTGAACCACTGATGGTGACAGGAATCTGTTCATGACTGCCTGAGAAAACAGTTTCCTTGGCGAGTCGACACTGCTGAACCAGTGAGTCCCATAACCGTGGTGCCAGTTTTTGACTGTTTCCTGCCAGTTCGGATTCAAAGTGATGCGCGAGGGCCAGATCCATGTTGTCGCCTCCCAACAGCAGATGATCACTGACTGCGATGCGTTCAAAATCCGGAATCTTTCCGGCCTCAGTTGCAGTGGTATGAATCAGACTGAAATCAGAGGTTCCGCCGCCAATATCAATCACTAAGGTTACATGCGATTCATGAGACAGGGTTGAGGCCTCCTGATCCGCAATCCAGGAATAAAACGCGGCCTGGGGTTCTTCCAGCAAAGAATAATTTTTGAGCCCGGATGATTCCACGGCACTGAGTGTGAGTTCACGGGCGATTTCATCAAATGAGGCAGGAATGGTGATGACAACCTGCTGAAGTTCCAATTTGAGAGCACTGTTTTGGGCCGCAAAATGATGGTCCCAGGCATTTCGGATGTGAGCCAGAATCATGGCGGTCGCCTCGACGGGAGACCAGAGATGGGATTCAGTATTACCTAAGGGCAGAAACGCAGAGAATGGATCAATTCCATGGTAACAAAGCCATGATTTTGCGGAACTGATGGTTAAATGCGGTGTACGGAATTGTTGTTGCCGGGCATAGTCCCCCACAATCAAGGGGGCCGAAGAGGACTCCCATGAGTGTTTGAAAATGCCGGAATTCAGTTCTTCAACGTTGGGAAGGTAAAGGCATGAGGGGAGCACCGGATTCTTATGAAGACGCCCCTTGTCCACCCATTGCGCAATATCAAACGGATGAATCGTGTGTGTCCAATCCTGCTGATCTACATAAAACACTGCGCAATTGCTGGTTCCAAGATCTATTCCAACCAGATATCGGGAATTATTTGCCATTCCTCACTTCTTCATATTCTTCGTCATCTTCATCTTCATCGTCATCGTCATACTCTTCATACTCTTCATATTCGTCTTCGTCTTCATAGTCATTCTCGTCGTCCTCATCAGGACCATTTGAGTTTGACTGATTTTCCAGCGTGAAGTGCAAAGCCATTTCAAAAGCCGCTCTTGTAAACTCAAGGACTTTGGCGAAGCCTTCATCCGACAGCTTTCGGGCCTCATCCCGACTGCGGAAAATATTAATAAATTCACGTTCGCGCTCAAAATGATGTGGAATACGCCCTACCCCCCAATCCTGCAAAATCCGCCAGGCTTCCGGATTGTAGGTGCGTACTGATCTCAGAATAAACGGGACCGGATCATGGCGTGCCAACAGTGCGGCCAGACGCAGGGTTAATTCAAACGAAAGCGTGGCTGTTCCATTTTCTACCGCATCCAGCAATGTCTGGTCAGAAAGATCAAGAGCATCATTCAGATCATTGATGGTCATTCCGGCCACCTGCCGCAAGTCACGCAACGAAGCGCCCATTTCCTGCAGGGCGAGAGATCTGTCAGCACCGGGGATCAATGCTTTACCGACTCTGATGGATTTTTCTCCTGTTTTTGCGACAGCCTTGAACGCCGCATTGGTCATTCCTGCCATCATTCGAATCAGCGAACGTTCCTCTTTAGGATACATTCGGATCACATCATCAGAAACTGCCTGAGGTAATTCAGCAGAAACGGGTTTATTTCTGGCCATAACATCCTGTCCGTTAAGGTTTTAAAGTTAGCCGCTACCGGCGATTCTATGCCTCATAGAAATTCAGATCATTTTCAACTTCATGTAAGAGGTCCTTCACCATTTTATCACCAAATTCCAGTTGAATTTGCAACAATTTCTGGACCCGTTTCAGATTTTCCAGAATCCATGGTCGAGGTAACTGAATATTCAGGAGATGAACAGAAGTTTGAATGAAATATCGCAGAACACTGGCATATTCGAGCAGAATAGTGAGTTCGTGCCCTTTCTTCTTCAGAGAGCGCTTGCTACTGCCGGTACGTCTCAGGGCAAGGCCATAAAAGTGATAGGTTTTTTTAAACAATTCCTGAATATCTTTTCTGATTTCCTTCCCGATTGCACCCGCACGAAAGCGATTGACCATGTAGGTCATCTCACTCATATAAACTCTGGCCTTCAAAAAATAGCCCAAAGAATTATCCTTGTCATGAAGCACAAATTTATCAGTGATGTCAACCGCATAAGTTTGTAGCAACAGATGAAATCTTAAAAAATGGATGATGGCATAGGCTTTGACATATAAATGTTGTTTGAGTTCAGGCTTTGACTGATCGCTGTTGAGTTGCCGTTCAATGTCATTGATATCAAACATTTCGGTGAACATATATTTGGAAAGCTCAGTCGCTTTAGCCGCATGGGTCATGTATTCCTGAATCACACGGATGTTTCTGTTGATCACGGCTTTCAACCGTTCCAGTGTTTTGATTTGCTCTTCTGTTCCTGTGGCTTTTTTTGCCAGAAGAATTTTGTTTTCTATTGTTCGGACATCATGCCTGCATTTAGCCTGAAGTTGGTTCAAATAGGTATTCTGTGCCCATAAAGCCACCTGAATTCCGGGAATACTGAACACACCAAAGGTATTTGCCACAGTCGATTGCAGTAACATGGTTCGATACACTTCCACAGGAAGTTCACGCCCTGTCTGGCCCAATAACGTGACAAGAGCAATACGCGCCTGATAATCCATAGGATCCGTTTTCAAACGTTCCACCAGGTCTGTGGCAGTTTTGGTTGGATGATGCTGTGCCAGATCTTCTCCAGTAACCCCTTCCCAGTATAGTTTGCCGAACTTGCCACCGAGCATGGCTTTTGCCCTCATGATGAAGGTTGCGTTTTTTGCTTTCAATATTTCATCATGCCTTTTTTTAATATCCCCTTCCCAGTGAGTCACCAGTCCCGGAATGTTACCAATATTCTTGGCAATAATCTTGAGATGCGTCAGTCCCTCTTTAGGGTCTGAGCTTTCCCAATCCTTGCCGAAAATATCTTCATTGATAATTTGTCCTTCTTCCTTTTTCTTCTCAGCCATTCATCCATTATGGAAATTAGGGACAATTAAAGGGTTCCAGCCCCCCAATAAATTTTAGGCACACTAAAATAAATCAATAAAAACTTCAAACATTACTATACATGCCACGGTTTTATCAAAAAAATCGAGTGCAACTCCACGGCACAGACAAAAAAAATAAATAAACCATTTGACCTCTTTGAAATGAAATTGCTATGAAGAATTGAACCAATTATTCCATAATCATTCATTACAAGGAGCAATATGACACAAAAAATAAAAAAAATAATGACCGTCACCCTGATGTTTTTATTCATGGCTCAGACCGGAGCCTCCTTATATGCTCAAGAAACGCCCCCCGCACAAAATGCGGAAACAGACGCCGCGGCGGTAAAAAAAATCAATCGCGATGATCTGATCAAATACAGAAATTATGTCATGACCATCAAAGGCAATCACACCCAGGCCTTGAGGTTGCTTGTCGCTAAAAAAATCAATATGAGAAATCAGTTTATTGCCCATGCGGAAGCCTTGAGTGCCTTGTCCTTTGAAATGTTGCGACTGTTTCTTCCGGGAAGCATGGGACCAAAATCACGAGCCAAAGCGGAAATCTGGGACAAAGATGGACGGTTGAGCAAAAAATTCGTGGAACAAACTCAAATCATGGAAAAAGAAGCACGCCAATTGGTGGATGTCTCACGCTATGGCGATCTGGATGCTATCAAAAAACAACTTCGTTCCTTTGAAAAAAATGGTTGCAAAGGCTGTCACTCTGAATTCCGTGGTGAAGGAACACCGGATCCGATCGCGTCGTATGAAGATGAGGAATAATCCTTAAACCATTTAAAAATTTTTGAGGAGTAGGAATATGAATAAAGTATTAACCGGAGCAGGGATATTATTACTGCTTGTGCTGGGCTTTTATTTGATAAGTGGACTGTTTGAAAAACCAGATGAAGTGGTAACTCCAGTCACACAGACAGAACCGGAACAAGAGGAATTGACTCTTGAAGAGCCGACCATCACACCAGTCACTGTGGCGCCAAAAACAGAAACGCAACCCCAGGTTGTTGAGAAAACAGAAGAAGCTCAGGACAATCAGCAAATCCTAAAACAAGGTGATCAATTGATTCAGGCCAAACTTCAGGAGATTGCCACAGATTATGCGCATAACCTGAAATTTCCGCCATATGCCACACCTTTGAATGAAAATAGTTATGAGTATTTGAATCCAAACGCGTTTATTCCTTTCAGACTTAAGATGCCAACCGGTGAGCCATTCTCATACGAGATCATATTGCCATCATCTGTATTATTTAAAGGCATTCCTATTGAAGGGACTTTCCGCATCTATGGAGATCAATCTGAACCGCTTCCCCAGGTTCTGGATGTCAAGGCTGAAATTCTCAACAGACAAAAGGTTTTGGCTTCAACACAAATGACGATGACTCAAAATGATGAGATGGAAAAACACTTCAGCTTTACGATTGAATCCCCAATCGAGGAAAGCAAAGATTGGCCTGCGGAACTTCAGATCAAAGCGGTTTTTCTGCTGAGTGGTTATGGAGAACAAAGTTATATCCTGCCCTTCCGTCTTGAAGAATCAGTGGCAAAAGTGGATGGTCTCGGACAAGAAACTGTTGATGGCCCTAACTTGCTCATTCCTGTCAATATTACAGTAAATAATTCAGGGACATACCGTGTAAGCGCTAATTTGTATTCCCAAACGACTGGGAGTCCTCTTGTACATATACAGGGACAACAAAAAATTGAAGGAACATCAGGCACAGTTATATTGAAAGCGCATGTTTCCGCACTGAAGGAACGACAGGATACAGGGCCTTATGTCGCAAAAACTTTTCTGGTTGCTCGTCATTCCGAGAGTGGTGGCGCCGATCAGTCAGGGAATGCCGGGAATGCCGAATTTGTCATTCCTGGACATGATTTTAATGAGTATAAAGATGAACCTTATGTTGATATGGGGGAACAGGAGAAACTGAAAAGATTTAATCAAATTATTCAGAATTGGTAATTTTAAAAAATGGTTGGTTGTCTTGGAAACGACAACCAACCTTCCTTCCTTATCCCACATGCCTGTTTTTCTACATAACATGATCAAGAAAAATGATTGTAATTTGAGGACAACTTACGACATTCCCCTCTTGGAATGATTTAAGATTATTAAAATAAAATATTTCATAAGATCATTAGCTAACAATATGATATTATTTAAAAATATAAAATCTACTCGACTGGCGTTTTCTGAAGAAATTTTTGTGGAATGGGAATTTAACGACCTCGACGTTGCACTAATTGGAGAATGTAATACGCTTTAATCAAAATATTATTTTACTTACAGATGGTTTTTGGGGATCATCTGAATTTAATAACAATCATTTGTGGGGAGGGCCCAATGAAAAAAGTCATAAAAAAAATAATGATATCCTGTTTGGCATTAGGCGTAATGACCGCATGCCAACCAACCCAGGAAGAGAATCAATTGAATGTTAGCGCTGATAATCAGCAGGGACAGTCTCTCAGTTTTGATAAGTCAATCAGTGTAGCAGATTCCAGTGAGCGATTGTCTGTCAATCCAGACCTGATTTTTGTGGAAGGATTCAGCAATGGTTTTATGAATACCAACAGTTTTTATACATTAATGTCTCCCTTGAACAGTATGCTAGGACTCTTTGGAACCAGTGTTGAGGAAATTGTGAGTTCTGTTGCTGGAATCGATTTATCCAGTCAGCCAGGTTATGCGAAGTGGTATTTCTCAAAATATGCTGACGCATTCCTGGCCCAAGGAAAGGTCAATAAAGTGGGTTATCTCCATTGGGATACGGGTTATAGAATTTTAAGAGATGGATTAATAAGCCAAATGGAGGATAACTATAATGGAGCTGGGGCGCCTGGATTACACACCCGGATTCAGCGCATGATGAATGGGACTTATACGGCAAATGATGTGAAAAATTTTGATGCATATTGTCCTGGAGCAACTGAAACAGTTACAGAATTTGGCATATCAAATGTTAAAAAATGTAACAATGCCGCCTATAAACTTTGTGCTAATGGTTGTATTTTCATGACACACTCCACAGGAGGTCTGGTTTTCGATCGGTTAGTTTATGAAGCTAATCAGGAGAAGCTATATCCGGGAACCTACCCTAAACTGGCAGGTGTGTGGGATAAAACCACCATGGCCATTGAAATTTCTTCAGCCGGTGGAGGAACCGAGTTTTCGAACACAGTCATCAACCTAGTGGTTACTATGTGTAGTGGCGGCACCCAAACGGATCAATTGGTTAACTTTCTTGTAGGAGCCTTGTTCCCGGAATATTCTTGTGTGTCAGGAGGGTTAGAAACCAACAGCCAAAGGGCTGGTGCAGGTAGAGACTTGATGCCTGCGATTGCTCGTGATGCGACTAATGGAACAAAAGCCAGCTTTGGACGAACACCAATTCTTCATATTGCGGGAAATGGAAACATGATGCCAGATGTGGGGATTTTGAGACTGGATTGGATTATTTCTAACAGTTATGGCGGTGCAGGCTATGGAGATGGATTGGTTCCTTTAGCTTCTACCTGTGGTGCTAATACGGCAACACCTATCAAGAGTTGTCATCCTAAAGTGAGCCCTACTGGTACAATTGGAACCTATAGCGCTCCTGCTGGATTGTATACAAACCATCATCCCTTTATCATGACTGGAGAAGGCCATTTGAGCGAAATGAACGCAATTTTCGAAGCTTTGGGTGTGGATGATAGTAACTGGGGAACTTATGTGAATCCAATCAACTATGTAGAAGTAGCTTTGAAATCCGGTAATTTGGAGCAAAAAATGGAACAGAGTTTCAGCAATAGTGTAGTAGAAGTTCTGGTTCCGCCTCAAGGCTGGGGAAATCCAGAGGTAATGAGAACACAATGTTGGTATGAAACCGGATACGCTGGTGCGGATACAGCACTGCATACAAATTTGGATACATCCAGTAATTATGGCGGCATGTCCAATCAGGTTGATGACATCACCTGGAGAGGAACCAATACTCGCTATGATTTTTGGGATTGTGGTGGAAATAAAACGGATTGGTATTATTCCATTACCCAAATGAGCCTTGAAGGGGATGGCGACAGAATGTTCCACCTGTTGAGTAAAAAACTGGACGCTCGCATGCAACGGGGTGATACGGGACAACAAAACAATATGCAGGTTCAATAAATGAATCAATCAGGCCATTGAGTTCGAATGCGGTTTCTGATCATAGTATTAGAAACCGCTTTTTGTTTTAAAGGAATGGCTCATCAATAACATTCCCAACTATAAATAGTCTTCTCCATAGCTGTGCTTTGGCTGGTTGGAGGCAAATGGGTAAGTTATTTCTGTGCGATTCCAAAGTGGGTTCCATTAGGACTTTTTACGACACAACTTTCTCCAATTGTCAGATTGGATGAAATCTGGAACACTTAACACTGCACCATAATACACTGATATATATCAAAAAATATTAAAATAAATTGAGAGGGAATTGTTAAAGTGTTTGGTGTAAATATTTTCACGACAATCAGGTTGCACAAATAGCAATTAAACACTAATTAATAATTAAAAGATTATTTTTCTTACGAAAGACGGTTATGGGGATCGTCTATAAATCCAAATTTTTCTCTGGAGGGCACAATGAGAGTAATAATCAAAAAAATCATTATAGCAGGTATTGCCTTGGGATTCATGACCGCATGCCAACCACCTCAGGAGCAGGAACAGCTCAATGTCGCAGATGTTCCTCAACAGGATCAGACAATCAACTTTGACAAAGCTCTGACTTCAGAAGATTCCTCACTTCGTTTGGCTGATTCAGTCAAACCTGATATTATCTTTGTAGAAGGGTTTAGTAACGGGTTCATGAACACCGATAGTTTTTACACATTAATGTCGCCATTAAACAGTATGCTTGGACTGTTTGGAACCAGTGTTCAGGGATTATTAAGTTCTGTTTCTGGAATTGACACATCCAGTCAACCGGCTTATGCAAAATGGTACTTTTCAAAGTATGCCACTGCTTTTGAAGCTCAGGGCAAAGTCAGTAAAGTGGGTTATTTGCATTGGGATACCGGGCACCGAATTCTGAGAAGTGGTCCACAAACAAGTCAAATGGAAGATAACTATGATGGTAAGGGTAATCCAGGACTGCATACCCGTATTAAACGTATGATGAATGGTACTTACACCGCAAATGATGTGAAAAATTTTGATGCGTATTGTCCGGGTGCGACAGAGACTGTTTCAGAGTTTGGATTAAGCAATGTCAAGAAATGTAATAATCCGGCTTATGCATTGTGTACCAATGGCTGTATGTTCATGACACACTCTACTGGTGGACTTGTTTTTGACAGATTGATTTATGAAGCCAATCAGGAAAAACTAGTCGCTGGTTCCTACCCTAAATTGGCTGGTGTCTGGGATAAGACAACAATGGCCGTTGAAGTTTCTTCAGCAACTGGCGGAACAGAGTTTGCCAATACCGTCATTAATCTTGTTGTTGCCGCATGTAATGGTCCAAGTCAAACGGATAAACTCGTGATGTTTTTGGTACAGGCACTGTTCCCACAATATGAATGTAATCAGGCAGGACTGACTTATAATGAAATGAAGGCTGGTGCTGGTTCAGACTTAGTACCAACTGTAGCTCGAGCGGCAAATACAGGTTCTCAATCAAGTTTTGGACGAACCCCGATTCTGCATATTGCTGGAAATGGAAACATGATGCCTAACGTCGGCATTCTGCGACTTGACTGGATTATCGCCAATAGTTACGGCGGTGCTGGCTATGGTGATGGTTTGGTGCCTTTAGCATCAACATGTGGAGCCAACTCAGCAACACCTATTAAAAGTTGTCATCCCAAAGTAAGTCCTACAGGATCTGTTGGTAGCTATAGTGCTCCCGCTGGATTGTTCACGAATCATCATCCCTTTGTCATGACAGGGGAAGGTCACTTGAGTGAAATGAACGCGATTTTTGAAGCATTGGGCGTAGATGACAGCAACTGGGGAACCTATGTAAATCCAATCAACTATCTAGAAGTAGCTTTGAAATCAGGAAATCTGGAAGAGCGGATGGAGAAAAGCTTCAGCAATAGTGTCGTAGAGGTTTTGGTTCCTCCACAAGGTTGGGGTAATCCTGGACAGGTACGTGATCAGTGCGAACTGGATAGCGGATATGCCGGAGCGGATTCTGCATTAGCAACCAACTTGGACAGCGTGAGCGATTTTGGTGGAATGTCCAACCAAATGGATGGTTTTACATGGAACCGTGGTGCTGATGTCGGTAATTGTGGAGCGTTTGGATGGTGGGATAAGTATCGATATACTTATACCGTTACCAGTATGAGTTTGGAAGGTTCTGGTGACAGAATGTTCCATCTGTTGAGCAAAAAACTGGATACACGAATGCAACGTGGTGATACAGGACAACAAAATAACATGATCGTCCAGTAAGTTTTCGATCAATTTCTGATTCTACATGATTTTTGAAGCGGCAATTTCCTGAGTTTGGAAGTTGCCGCTTTTTGTTTATGCACTATTAGGGGTTGGTCACATTTTCGACAGTATGTCAGAAAACAGTCTTTGATTTATCACCTGGTTTGGGTTTTGTTCCGTAGGGGCAGACCTGTCTGCCCGGATCAGGGCGAACACACAGGTTCGCCCCTACAATTTGTGGCCGAAAATATGATCCACCCCTACGTATATTCCATAATCCTGACTTTATGAGGATTCATTCTGATTCTGTCTTTCCTCCATGCCCATCCTGATTTTTTCTGGTCTATGTTTTCTAATCTGAAAAAAACTCTTGTTAAGGAACATTCGAAAAATAACTTGGGACCTTTCAAATTCCGGTTGACAGTTTGTCATCTCGACGAAGGAGAGATCCGGTTCGCCACGCTTGAAGATCCCTCGTCGCTCGTACCTCGCTCTGTCGGGATGACACAGGCAAACTGTAAAGTACTTTTTGACTGATTTTGAAAGGTGCCCGGCATGACACAAAAACACAGTTTCGCGACAGCGACTAAATAAGGATGTTGCTGTCAAACAAGTAACTCATTCTCTCTCCCACTCTTCACGCATCTCCAGAATTTTCTCATCAATTTTGTCGAAGTGAGTGACTCCATAGAATTTTTCTGGATCAAACTGTTTTGAAACAGTTTGAGATGGTTGGTTTTCTTCAACCGGTAATACTACTAATTCAACCTTTGAATAGTGAAAATCTTTAGGAATGTTTATAATTCCTCTCAAATTTTCCAAATCAATTATTTCCCTTAATGCAATCATCTTAATCTCCAATTCTCTGGTTTTCCTATATATACATGCGAATCCGGTGTTATAATTTATTCATTAATATCAGCTTCGTTCAGTGTCATCTCGACTTCAGGAGAGATCTTTCAACGCTCAAGGCCTTAAGATTTCTCCTATCGTCGAAATGGCACAGACTTAACTCCGGATCCACATATATCTGTGTGAAAGTAATACTCTATCCATTATTCACAGCAAACAAGGTAAAACCAATGCATGAACAGATTTCTGGTTTCAAATCTCCAAAGCGTTACTCCCAGATTAACGCCGTCAATTTTCTTCAGCCTCTTCCCTGTGAATTTGAATTTTCCAGTGGAAATCCTGATTGAGAGCTTTGAAATCAGGAAGATTGAAGCGGCTGAATGACTTGCTTTACCGTGTTAATATCGACCAGTCTTCCTTCATTGTATTTGTGGATAATGCTGGTAATCAGAAAATTTAGGTTGACCTGCAACAGTCAACAAAATGAAATTACCAGTGTCTGGGTAAAAACCAATTTTAGAAGTAAAAAATTTCATAAATTTAGAGGATTAGCTAAATTTGAAGTAAGGCGGAAGTACTCAAAACATGAATGCGCTATTGGCGAAACGGTGACCATGGCCGGCGCTGGCATGGATGGAATTTGCAGAAAATTAATCATTCCCTATTTTGTCTTTAACCCCATAAGAGTCCATCACAATCCTGATTTTATGAGCACCTTTCAGAGAAAATTGATTAAAAGATTGCTTAACATATGGCTAATGATACATATAACCCAAGTTGTGACCGATCTGAAAAAAACTCTCGTTGAGGAACTTTCGAAAAATAACTTCCATAACTTTTCAAAAAATCATTTCCTGCCGGGCATGCGTAGAGATGCGCGATTCGCAGGTCTCTACAGACCTGGGCAAGGGCTGTGTGTTAAAAAACTTTGGGCAGTTATTCTTTTGTCGTTCCTAAGGGCATTTCACCCAGATTTTGTGTCATCCCCAATGAATATGCGGAATCTTGACCACGATTTGAGCAGTGATTTCTCCCTTTGGTCAATATGGCACCGTAGGTCACAACTTGGGTTACATATATAAATATGGTTAATTATCAGGATGATGCAAAGTGGAATTTGAATGGGATGAGGATAACAATAAAATCAACAAGGAAAAGCATGGCATCTCATTTTACGATGCTCAATATGCTTTTGCAGATCCCAATCGTATAGTTGCAAAAGATCTCAAACATAGCCAAATTGAGAAACGATTTTATTGTTTTGGAAAGGTAAAAGAAGAAATTGTAACAGTCAGATTCACTTACCGAGATCATAAAATAAGGATTATTGGCGCAGGATATTGGCGAAAAGGGAGAAGTACTTATGAACAGCAAAATAAAATACGTGGATGAACCAATGGAGTTTGAGGTTGTTGAGGATTTTCTGCCACCCCCTGTCGATCTTGTGTTTAAGGAAGAGACGATAAAAGTGACAATCAACCTCAACAAATCCAGTGTAAAATTCTTCAAAAAAAAAGCACAGGAAGTTGGGATTCCTTATCAAAAAATGATTCGTAAAATAGTAGATTTATATGCGAATCGATACAGTGATACGGGAAGCTCTCATTAAAACTTTAGGAGTGATAATGGCAATGTCGGAGTCAGTTTGATGTGCGGATGTTTAAGGCTATCAACGAAAGCCGATACACTTTGTAAATTCAATGAATTAGAGAACCCCTGCAAGGTCAGACGGGACGTACGATTTTGACTAAAATTTTACGACCATCTGTATCGGGTTAACCTGGTAGCCCTCAAAACATGAATGCGCTATTGGCGAAACGGTGACCATGGCCGGCGCTGGAATGGATGGAATTTGCAGAAAATTAATCATTCCCTATTTTGTCTTTAACCCCATAAGTGTCCATCACAATCCTGACTTTATGAGGATTCATCAGAATCCTGTCTTTCCTTCATGCCCATCCTGATTTTTTCTGGCCTATTTTTTCAAAGTCGATAGTTCTATAAAAAACATCCACAATCATCTGAATGGAGTCGCTATGGGATTGAGTGTTGAAGATAAAAAAGAAGTGGAGGACTTTGTCAAAAACGTCATGCAGTTGAACCAACTGGATGTGCAGGACCTTCAACAGCAATGGCGAAAATTCAAGGAAGCTCCTGAAGCCAGTTTGGCGGCACTTGAAGTTCAGACATCAGAACTTGGCCGGGAAATTCGGGAATTCAAGCAGGATGTATCAAAACGTTTTGAGCAGGTGGATAAACGTTTTGAGCAGGTGGATAAACGTTTTGAACAGGTGGATAGACGTTTTGAGCAGGTAGATAAACGTTTTGAGCAGGTGGATAAACGTTTTGAGCAGGTGCGTCAGCAGTTGGATGATGTCAACAAAACCATGATGCGGCTCCATGAAAGCATGAATGCCCAGGTCTGGAAATTTCTTGGCGGATTAGGGGTCATTCTCATTTTGTTACGACTGTCCGGCGCAATTTTTCCTAATCTGCCATAAGATGACTCTGCATTGAAACGCACCTGTGCTAGTGAAATATTGTCATTCCATTCATTGTAATCACACAAACAGCGAAGATATCAGACATGGATTCTTTAACAAAATTCAAACGAAAAGGTTTCAGCGCTCAAGCGGCCACAACAGAAGACAACATTGGTTTTCAGATCAACTTTGATCAGACAGGAGCCTACCTGTCTGTCATCAACTCGCAGGGAAAAGAGGTCGATCCGGATTATCGAAGTTACAGCGGAATCACCCGGGACATACTTCGTCTGATAGCGGATATTCAACTGAGGCAGGAATTTCAGATTGATTGGGATTCTGACAATTCACGAGTCTATCTGGCCTCTCATGAATCCCTGATTATGAAACTGCGTCTTCATCCCAAAGTTCTCACCGATTCCGGACAATTGATCAGTTTTTCAAGCCATGCCGCCAAATTGCTTATGGCTGTTGAGGAGAATGCCAAAAAAAAGCTCAGTGGAAAATTGCGACTGCTTCTTGGCGAGGGGGAATCTCCTGAGGTACGCTTTTTGACAGATTCTCTGGTTCTTTCGGGCACCACTGTTTATGAAATTCCATCCGCGGGAGAACGGTTTGCTGATCTTGCGATGTTTGAATCTGCGTTTCAGGCCAATGAACTGGAAAATTTTCTGTCCCTGTTTTATTCCCACTTTGCAGACATTCCGATTCGTTATCAGGATTACCAGTGTGTAGAAGGTCCCACCCGTCTGGCTCAGGCCGCTCTCGTGTTTGAGAAAATAGACCATGAACAAAATCTCTATCTGCGAGTCAGTACGACCGTGGAAGGTCTGGATGCCGATTTCTTTGAGGAGTATGAAATCAATCGGTTGGTGACACTCAATGAAATGGAACGTGTGATTCAAATATGTCCCCTGGTCGAGGAAAGCTCAGTGGATGCCTTGCGCGAAATCAACAGTCTGTTGAACAAGCGAAAGCGCCAACTGAAGACAGACAATGCGGATTTTTACCTGGAAGAGAATCTGTTCATCATTCAGAAAACACTGGCTCAGGAATTTATCTATCTGGATTTGCCCAATCTCATTGGTCGCTACTCACTGCTCGGTTCTGAAAAACTGAAAGATTACAAGGTACGTGCGGTCACGCCTCGTTTGAGTCTGGCATTGGCACATGGCATTGATTTTCTGGAAGGCGAGGCCACCCTCGAGATTGAAGGGCAGAGCTTTTCCTTGTTTGAGGCCATCAGCCTTTATCGAAAAAAATCCTATATTCCGTTGACCGACGGCACCCATGCCCTGATCAACCAGGGGTATATCGAAAAGCTGGAACGTCTGTTTAAAAAACAGCAGGATCAGGTCAAAGTTTCATTCTTTGATCTTCCCGCGATTGAAGAATTGATTGATGAAAAAGCGGCTCAGGCAACCTTTCCACAATCCCGTGAAATTTTCAGGGGATTCAATGAATTGAAGGATCAAAAAATCAAACTGCCAACCGTCAAGGCTACCTTGCGCCCCTATCAGCAACAAGGGTACAAGTGGCTTGAATATTTGCGAAAAAACAATCTGGGAGGATGTCTTGCGGATGATATGGGTCTGGGAAAAACAATCCAGACTCTGACCATGCTGGCTGGCGTGTATCCCAAAGAAAAAATGCCCTCCTTGCTGGTAATGCCTAAAAGTCTGCTGTTCAACTGGCAAAAGGAAATCGAAAAATTTACGCCGAATATCACGTGTTATGTGTTTTATGGCAATGATCGGGATATGGCCAAAGCCAAAGAGCACAATCTGATTCTCACCACCTATGCCATGCTACGCAATCAAATTGAACAGTTTTGCGAGGAACAGTTTTATTATGTAGTTCTCGATGAATCACAGAATATCAAAAACATTCAGTCCCAGATTTCCAAGGCTGTTCTGCTGTTGAAGGCTCAACACCGTCTGGCCCTGAGCGGTACTCCTGTTGAAAATAATTTGGGTGAACTGTATTCCCTGTTTCGGTTTCTCAATCCTGCCATGTTCAATTCCGCTGATGAATTCAACCGGTATTACATTGCTCCGATTCAGCAAAACAATGATAAACAGGCGATTCATGAGCTTAAAACAAAAATTTATCCCTTTATTTTAAGACGTCTCAAAAAAGATGTGCTCAAAGAACTTCCGGACAAGATTGAGCAGGTGTTGTATGTGGATATGTCTGACGAACAAAAACGGCTGTATCACCAACGGCGTGTGTTTTATCAGGATTCGCTGAAACAACAGATCGCGGTGAACGGAATCAACAAATCACAATTTTTTATCTTCCAGGCACTGACCGAATTGCGTCAGATCGCATCCATTCCTGAAGCCCAAAGTGATGGAGCGATTGTCTCCCCCAAACGGGAATTGTTGCTGGAACAAATCATGGAATCCACCGCCAACCGACACAAGGTGCTCGTTTTCGGCAATTTCCTTTCAATCCTCGAGCATGTCGGCGAAGATCTTCAGCAGGCCGGAATCCAGTATCTGGTCATGACTGGAGCAACCCAGGACAGAGGTGCTCTGGTGGAACGGTTTCAGAATGATCCCGACTGCCAGGTTTTTCTCATGACTCTCAAAACCGGCGGTTTGGGGTTGAATCTCACGAAAGCGGATACCATCTTCATTTTTGATCCCTGGTGGAATCTGGCCGCTGAAAATCAGGCCATAGACCGCAGTCATCGCATTGGACAGGATAAAACAGTGTTCAGCTACAAACTCATCACCCGTGGTTCCATCGAAGAAAAAATCCTTCAACTTCAGGAAAAGAAACGGGAACTGTTTGAAAACATCATTTCCAGTGACAGTGCGTCTATTAAATCATTGAATGAAGAAGATATTAATTTCATTCTCAGTTAAGGAATCTTATGGCGGATCTGAATAAAATATTTAAAAAACTCAGTGATATGGGCATCATTGTGGATAAAACTACAGAGGGTGTCATCATAGACAAGGTCAGTGAGTTACAGGGCATGGCGAAACCAACACAGCAAAAACCGGAAAACCAGCTCTATGCAATGATTTCCTCAAGCTACACCAAGGCCATTCTCTCTATTCTTTATGAGAAATGGATCAGGAAGCTTATTGACCGTTTTCCCGAATTGTTCAGAAAACATGGTTGTCCTGTCCCCTTGAAGTATCCTAACAAGGACCATCTCACCAGGATGCTGCTGGCGGTGTATTCAGAAAAAAAAATGTTTGACGCATTATGGCAGAACCTGCCGGAGGCGGTACGACAAATTTTTATCTGGACGATCTGGTATAAAAGATTCTGTCATCAGGACATGCTGGCACAAACACTCAAAATCCAGATTTGGCAAACTGCGGATCGCTACTCTAATGAACACCATATGTATCTGAAACCAGAGTATCTGTTTTTTTCTTATGAAGTTCAGTACAGTTACCTCAGCAACAGAAATACTGAAAAACCACCCTACATTTACAACCTGTATTTCAATCCGGAACTGGGAGAATATCTGAAACAATTCTTGCCCACGCCCGACGGTTATGATTTGCATCCAGAGGCCAAGATTCCGGAATGCAGGATTCACGAAAACCGGGGTCTGATCCTTCAGGAGTTGCCTGTGTTATGGGCCTATATCCAGCAGGGCCAACTCAAACTTTCCAATAATGGCAAAATTCTGAAAGCGTCTCTCAAGGAATTTCAGAAATTGATGCAGGTTCCTGAATTTTTTGAGGAACAGAATCTGAATTCCCTGCGAACGGAAATGCTCACCAATCTGCTGGCCTGCATCAAGATCAAGCCGCAATCCGATCCGTTAAAACTCCTTCAACAGGTTTTTGAAAATTATCAGGTAAAAAACACCTACTCTCATCTGAATGGTTTGTTGTTTCATCTCAAGGGGCGTTCGACTTATCTTTCTCATATTTATTACGAAGAATTCAATCTTGCTCCAATTCTGGTGCAAAGACTGCTTTCCGCCTTGCCACAGGGGCAATGGGTATCTTTGGAAAATCTGAAGGATTACGCGAATTTAAGGTCGGTTCCCATCCTGAACGTATTGGATCCTTATCATGCGACACGCTATCTGCATTATATCTCTGGTGAACAGAGCACGTATGAACACAAAAAGTATATCATGCGTGATAATCTTGAATATACCATCAAACAGCCTTTGATTGCCGGGTCCATGTTCCTGTACGCCTGTCTGGGATTGGTGGACATCGCTTATGATTTCCCCAAAAATGACGTGGTGCAGGAGCGTCAACTGGGTTATCTCAGTGTGTTTGATGGATTGCGCTATGTGCGGTTGACGGATCTGGGTGCCTTTCTTACAGGCAAAACTTCAAGTTACAGTGCTCCGGTCATGGCGGTGGCTCAGACAAAGGTGCTTCTTGATGAAAATCGCCTGATCTGCGGGCTGGATGGCAATGATCCCGTCAAACGCCTGATTCTTGAAAAAATGGCAAAACCCATTGCCTTGAATCATTTCAAGGTTGATCATGAATCCTTTCTGAAAGGCTGTGTGACCAAAAAAGATGTTCAGGAAAAGATTGATCTGTTCCACACTCATATCGAAGGAAAACCACCTGAAATCTGGAAAAACTTTTTTAAACAGACACTCGCCCGCATCAATCCGCTAACCCATAAAAAAGATTTGCTGGTCTTTGAACTGGAACAGGATCGGGATCTGATTCATTTGCTGGCGACAGACGCAATTCTTAAAAAACACATTTTGAAAGTTGAGAATTTCCACATCGCCATTGAACGGAGTGATTATAATAAGGTTAAAAAAAGATTGGAATCGCTGGGTTATCTGTTAACCAATTGACGTGTGACGGGACGGTGCAGGCGTGTTGTTTATAGAGACGTCGCATGCAACGCCTCTATGGTGAAGGTTCCTGTTTTTCGTGTTCCTCGGAGGCTACCGTGTTCTGCAATTTGCGAAGCAGGCGGTAGATGCTCCGGTAACCGGCAAAGACGCCAAAGAGAACAAACAGTAAAAAGAGCCAGGGCGTGGTTCCAAAAACTCTATCCAGATATTGCCCAACCACACATCCCACCACTACCGACAATCCCAGTTCCAGTCCCATCGAACTGAACATGAGCCATTTTGACTCCAGTTTAGGCCATTGCATGACGCTCCTGTCAGAGGATAAAACAATTTTGCATCTGTCTGCTGGACAAATGCTTGAGATTTTAAAAGGTTTTCTCTAAGGTTCCCTTCTTGATGAAAATCCGTTGCTGACCTTAGTAAGGGAAAGCACTGCTGTCAAGCGGGAGAATGGGTTTCCGGTTCTTTGCATGTTTATTGGTTGTTTGGGAGAAACTATGATTCAACAGTTACGTTCATATTCAGAAAGCATTTTTTTTAAGGCATTGCTGGGCTTCATTGCCATAACGTTCGTGATTTCATTCGGAATTGGCGCAATTTCAGGTGACAAAAAAGAAGTGATCGCAACGGTCAACCATACAGAAATTCTGATGAAAGACTATCAACGGGCCTATCAGAATCAGCTTCAGTCTTTGCAGGCCAATCTTGGTGAACAGGCAGAACAGTTCGCCCAGCAGTTCAATCTCAAACAACGTGTGCTGGATCAGTTGATCAATCAACAGTTGCTGATAGACGAAGCTAAAAATCTGGGAATTTTTACCACAGACAAGGAACTCAAGGAATATATCACCGAACAGCCCTACTTTCAAAAGAACGGGCATTTTGATTTTGAAACCTACCAGACCATTCTCAAACAGAACCGTTTGACCATTGATGATTATGAAAAACTTCAACGGAAAGACCTGCTGCTTCAGAAAATCCGAAACATTCTGGGCGAAGGTATTGTCGCCAGTGCCGCAGAGGTTGATCTGGAATACCGCATGGATCAGGAAAAAATGGCTGTGGACTTTATCGCTTTCACCACAGATCCATTTGTGTCACAGGTTCAGTGGACGGAAGAGGAACTCAATAAAACTTATGAAGATTCGAAGCTGGAATATAAAACTCCGCGCCAGTTTAAAATCGCGTATATTCCATTGAAGCTGGATGCGTTCATTCCTGAAGCTGTGAAGGATCGTGAAATTGAACGCTATTACGAAAAAAACAAAACAGATTACACGCAACAGGCAGAAGTGAAAGCCAGACACATTCTGTTGAAAATTGAAGCGGAAGCCAATGATGCGCAAAAAACAGAAAAAAAACAATTCCTGGAATCTCTCCGGGCACGCATTCTCAAAGGAGAGTCTTTTGAGGGACTGGCCAGAATTTATTCCGAAGACGGAACCAAAGACAAAGGCGGTGATCTGGGTTGGTTCAAAGTCGGAGAAATGGTGCCGGAATTTGAAAAAGCCGCATTTGCGCTCAATCCAGGCGAAGTGAGCCCCCTGGTGGAATCTCCTTTTGGTTATCATCTGATCCAAGTTGACGAAAAACGACCTGAAATCATCGCGTCTCTGGACGATGTGAAAGATGAAATCGCGGATCTGCTCAAAAGCAAACGTGCTGAAAAATTATTGGATAGAGCGCTTGAAAATCTTGAAACACGAATGACAACCCTCAAGGAACTGGATGAGATCGCTAAGGAGTTTCAGCAGACCATTGTCACCACCGAATGGTTTTCAGAAGATACTGTCATTCCGGGATTGGGATCTGCCAAACCCTTGGTTTCAACATTGCGCCACAAGAGCGCCGACGATTTGGGAACATGGAAACGAAATCCTGTGGTTGGGCATGTCGTTTATAAACTGGTTGAACTCAAAGAGCCTGAGATTCGGCCGCTGGCTGAGGTGAAAGTGGCAGTGGAGGAAAAAATCCGGAACGCTAAAGCCGAACAACAGGCCTGGGACAAAGCTCAGGAGTCGCTCACACAATTGCGGGAAGGAACCTCACTGGAAGATATCGCTCAGCGTTACTCATTTAAAATTGAAAGTGTTTCGCTCAATATCAAATCGAACAATCTGCCAGGTGTGGGCTCAAACACGGAATTCAAGAAAACCGCTTTCGACTTGAGCCAGGCCAGTCGCTATGGACTGAGCAGAAACACTCAGAAACAAATGCATCTGCTCCGGTTTAAACAACGACAACTGGAAGCGGGCGATGCCACTGCCAAAAAACTGGAACTGCGACAACGTCTGTTTGAAAGTTCACAGAACAGCATTGTGGAAAAAAGAATCCAGCAGCTTCGTGAATCTGCCACCATTAAAATTCTGAATCCATTGTTCAACCAGGCGGCTCAGGGATAATCCATGCGGAACCGTTTTTCACAGCAGACAATTTTTGCGGAACTTTGTCTGCTGGTTTTATGGTCTTGCGGACTTCATGCACAACCGTTTGCCTGGGAAACGGCTCAAGCCACGTCCCATGTCACCCTGTATGCGGAATTCAATCCCTTCGTTGTCACTCCGGGAACGGATGTTCATTTACAGATACAGGTTTTTCCGGCAACAGGCTGGCATGTTTACTCCATTCTTCCACAGCCTGACGGCGGACCAGATCCGACGACACTGACACTGAGTCTGCCTGCTTTTCTGGTACCTGTGGGCGTTTTGACGGAAAGCCCCGCGGAAAAGAAACAGGATCTGGTTCTGGAAATGGAGGTGGCTCTGCATGAAAAACCTTTTTTACTAAGCCAGGCGTTGCGATTAAAGTCTGATGCCCCTGTCGGAGAATATAATATTTCAGGAACCTTGAGTTTCCATGCCTGTGACCAGCGGATATGTGCTCCCCTTCAGCATGCATCGTTTGTCACTTCCCTGACTGTGAATTCTTCAACTCCATAGTGGAATCATGGTCCATTTCATGATCTGTTGCTTCAGGAGAAATACATGAGCAATCAACCAAAAAGTCAGAATATTGTGTGGCATCATGGTGCTGTCACCCGGGATATGCGAGAAGAGCAATACAAACAAAAATCATGCACCCTCTGGTTCACCGGATTGTCCGGATCGGGTAAATCCACGTTAGCCCATTTGGTTCAGCACCGTCTGTTTGAGCTGGGAAAACCCTCCTATGTTCTGGATGGTGACAATCTGCGTCATGGGTTGAATGTGGATCTGGGCTTTTCTCCCGCAGACCGCAATGAAAACATTCGTCGAAGCGGCGAAGTTGCCAAACTGTTCAATGACGCGGGATTGATCGTGTTGACCGCCTTCATTTCACCCTATCGTGCTGACCGTGACAAAGTCCGGAACATCATGAACGAGGGACAATTCATTGAAGTCTGGCTCAATCCATCGCTCGATGTTTGTGAAGCGCGGGATCCCAAAGGACTTTACAAAAAAGCCAGAGCCGGTCAGATTCCAGAATTCACCGGAATTTCAGCACCCTATGAAGAGCCACTGAATGCCGAGATCCCACTTGACACCGGGAAATATTCCCAGGAAGAGGCCGCTCAGCAGATTCTGGACTATCTGAATCAGAAGGGTTATTTGTTGTAGTGAGACTTTAATAAAAGCATGATCAAGAGTCATGTTGATGGCTCTTTCATGCACTCTGAACAAAATAATGATCTTTAGTCTTGAGGGAATATGGAGGCTTATCGGATAGAAACTCAAGTGGATCAAAACAGTTCACTGGTTCTGACCAATTTACCATTTCATGAGGGAGAAACGGTTGAAGTTCTCATTATCAAAGCTCCTCTACCTATGAAAAATAATTCAAACAAATCTTATGTACTACGTGGTACTCCAGTGAAATACATCGAGCCAACTGAACCTGTTGCTAAAGAGGACTGGGAGGCGTTGAAGTGATTGTTTTGGATACTCATATCTGGATTTGGTGGGTCCACGGTGATCGTAATCTTCCTGATGTCTACAGGAATTATCTTCAACAGAATGAATCTCAGGGACTGGGGATCAGTATCATTTCCTGTTGGGAAATTGCCAAATTAGTTGAATATCAACGTCTGGAATTGCCCTGTGATGTGGCGGAATGGACAGAAAAAGCTGTCAGTTATCCGTACATCTGTTTACTGGATTTAACACCAGAAATTATTATTGATTCGACAAGACTGCCTCAACCATTTCATCGCGATCCAGCAGATCAATTGATTGTTGCAACGGCCAGAATCCATCATTGCTCACTAATGACGGTAGACTCAAAAATTACAAACTATCCACATGTATCAAAGGTTCCACAATAGATCATTGAACAGCAAGGTGTGATTTGCCTAAACTCTATTATTCGAATGACCTGACCATCATGGCTGGTATGCTGGCTGAAAATCTCGCGGATGAAGATCCGTTTGACACCGGCATCATTGTTGTTCCCAATTTCAGCCTGCAACAGTGGCTTTCTCTACAAATCGCTTCGTTGAACGGTATTGCCGCCAATCTGAGCTATGTGCCGCTTGAAAAGGCAATTCTCTCCGCGATTGTTCCCTCCAGTCAGAAAAAAAACATCACCCTCCTGCATCCCGGGTCCATTCAACTGCTGCTGGTCAGTCTTCTTCATGAAAAACTCAATGACAGTGACCCTGTCTGGACTCCGCTGAAGGACTACATTTTCAGTCATGAACAGTTGCAGTCTCATGCGTTGGAAGTTCGTATTTTTCAGCTTGCCGCCAAACTGTCCAACCTGTTCCAGCAATATGAATATCTCCGCTGGGACATGCTGGCTGAATGGAAAGCGGGCCGCACCTGTTTCAATGAACCGGCATTGACCACGGAACGTTGGCAAAAAGCGTTGTGGTTGGGATTGTTTGGCGAGAATGGTCTGGTGGAAAAGTTCAATGAACAGGTTCTCAACAACAGAGATGGTGAGCTATCCAGGACATATTGGACCTTACCCCAGATTGTACGCTATCTGCCGCTGGCCTCCCCTGTTCAATCGAAAAAGAGCCTGCATATTTTTGGTTTGTCCTACATTTCCCGTTTTTATCATGACATTCTGTCAACAAAACTTGAAGATTACTATGAGGTGTCGGTTTACACCCTCAACCCCTGTATGGAGTTTTGGGAAGATCTTGAATCAGAATGGGAATCCCGGATTGCCGCCAAAAAAATTCTCCGGCAGAGTCCGGAATATTATGACAAGGTGCTCACCAGATATCATACGCCGATTTCCGATGAAGACAGTCAGGCTGGAGAATTGTTTCAGCACGAGGAAGATAATCAGTTTCTCAAGGCCTGGGGTCGGCCCGGACGGGAAAACATCCGTCTGCTCAATGAATGGGGCCAGTGGGAATTTTATCCTGTGTTCCATAATCCACTGCATCTGCGGCACACGATTCTGAGTCAGATTCAATTTGATATTCTCACCAGAGAACCCCGCAAACCTGCCCCTTTGCAATTGCCTCAAGATGACAGCCTGGTGGTGATGGCCTGTCCCAATGTTCGTCGTGAAGTGGAAATTGTGACCAATGAAATCTGGAAACTGCTTCAAAGCCATGAGGATCTCCGGATGAATCAGATTGCGGTCATTATTCCTGATATGGAACGCTACCAGACCGATGTCGAAATCGTCTTCCAAGCGATCCATCGTCTCCCCTACAACCTGATTGATGGTGTCAATCTGCGTGCCGGCAGGTTGCTGGATGGCGCGTTAAAACTGTTTGGACTCTGTTTGACCGACTATACCAGGAAAGATATGTTTGAACTGCTTGGAAATCCCAACTTTCTCAAGCATCCTGACGATCCGGAGATCGATCTCGAACTGTGGCTCGACTGGGCTGAAAAACTGGGGATTTTTTATGGAATCAGTGAAACCGATAATCGGGAACGTGGATTTCAACACCTCAAGGATGATTTGTATAACTGGGAACAGGGATTGAACCGCTTGAATCTGGGCATGTTTCTCAGTGTTTCTCCTGACGATCCAAAACTGTTTGAATTGCGGAACCGGTCCTGTGTGCCCTTGACCATTGAAGCACAACATGACACGCAGGCTCAATGGTTCATGACCCTCATCAGGTCGCTGATCGCTGACACCCGGTCCATGCGAAACTGGCAAATGACAGGAGATCTGTGGGGGAAATACCTGCACACGCTGTTCACCACCTATTTCGCACCGCTCAATGACACGGAACAGGATGAATATTCACGTATCGCCAACAGCCTGTTGGAAATGCGTGAATTTGAAGTTCTGGGAAAGTCTGCTGTTGGCTTTTCTGTGGTGTATGAGTTTTTCAAACAGTCTCAGGATGAAGTTTCCATGCACCGTGGACGTTATCTGGCAGAAGGGGTGACAATTTCCTCGTTTTTGCCCATGCGGCCCATTCCGTTTGATGTGGTCTTTATTCTGGGACTGGGAGAAGGCCAGTTTCCCGCGCTGGATCAAAAGGACAATCTGGACTTGCGGCAGGCCCGGCGGCTTCTGCACAATCCTGTCAGGGGCAAAGCCTACCGAGACCGGGAAATCGGCGATGTGTCCAATGCGGAGAAAGACAAGTACATGTTTCTGGAAATTATGGTTTCAACCAGAAAAAAGTTGTATCTCAGCTACATTTCACGCAATGACAAAACCGATGATCCTCTCAATCCGTCTTCCGTGGTTCAGTCTTTGATTGGCATTCTCGATACGGAATATCTGGCAGGACGATTTCAGCAACAGGTGCATCCGCTTAAAAATTATGATTCCCGCTATTTTCCAGAATTGAAGCCACAACCATCTGAAACAGCTCTCCACAGTTTTGACCATTATGCCCGACTTCAGGCTTATGCCCGGCATTGGCGCGAGCAACTTCAGATCAGGACTGAAAACAGCCCGTCATCAGCCCCTGTACTCAAGGATCAATGGGAAAAATGGTACTGGCAATTGACCGGAGGCAAAGAGCGGTTGAGGCCAACGAACGAAAAAGAACTGCCGGAAAAAATCGTGATTTCGTTGTCACAAATCCGACAATTTCTGGAATGTCCACTGCAATCCGCGGCTCGACGGCAGTTGGGCCTGTTTGATGAAGAGGATCTGTCATCGGTCGAAGCAACCCATGAACCCTTTGGGGTGGACCACCTTCAGGAATGGCAGCTTTTGAACCGTACACTGGAATATGGCATGAGTCCCGCTGGTCTTCATTCGTCTCTCGACGCATGGTATCAACAGCAAGTGCGTTATCTGGAATTACAGGGGCAGTTTCCTTCAGGTTTGTTTCAACAAAATTGGAAAAAGAAACATCTCGATATTCTGAACCAATGGTTTGACAAATTCAAAACCGTGACCAAACATTTGGAGGTCACGACACCGCACAAGGTTTTCTTTGGAACCGTGCGAGAATCCTTTGTGACTGAAGCCATCAGTCAGCATCGGTTTCAGCCGGCATTCAAAACAACCATGAAACGGGGAGAGCAGACGCTTCAGGTGGAGATCCACGGACAAACCGAGTGGTTGGCCTCTCTTTCCGGAAGTGTGCTGTGTCATTTCACTGCCGGCAATATCAAATCAAAACACTGGCTGAGGGTCTTTCTAAGTGCGGCGTTATTACGGGCAACGGGTTCCATTTCCTCCGGGTCAGACAGCAGTGAAGCCTGGATCATCTCCGGAGAAGATAAACCTGCCCGAAAGTTACTGCGTCTCGATCATTGGACAGCGGAACAGGCCGCAACCTGGCTGAAACAAATATTGCATGCCATGCTTGCGGAGCGGTTTGATATTCTGTTTCCGGTCGAAGCGGTCATTGCCAAAGATCCAACAGGAATGGAACCTTCTGAATTCAACCGTCAGTTCAACGAAACGCTGGACAAACTGGTTCAGGGGGGAAAAGGATTCAGTTCGCTGTATGGACCTGTCACCAATCTTGAGGATTACAGCGCGCCTGAAAATCCGTATGAATTGATGACACAGCGTTTTGGCGATTTTTTTAATATCCTGAGGGACCCATGAAAACCCGATGGCGACTGATCATCGATCCGCCGATGCCGCCAGCGTTCAACATGGCGGCAGATCAAGTTCTGCTCAATCAGCAAACCGCCGACTCTTTGCCGGTATTCCGGATTTATTTCTGGAACCAGCCCACGCTTTCTATCGGCAAAAACCAGAAAATTCATTCATCCCTGAACTGGGACTGGTGCGCACAACACAATGTCGCCGTGATCCGTCGGGTCACAGGTGGACAGGCGGTGTTGCATGGGCAGGACATTACCTATTCTGTCATCGGCAGTGTCAAAGATCCGATGCTGGGAGGGGGAATCCTGCAGACGTACCGCACCATTTCACAAGGTCTGTTTAATTTTTTTCAATCGTTGGGTTTGTCTCTGGAAATCCAGCCGCATTCTACACGGGATTTGGCAAGATCCGCCGTTTGTTTTGAAATGCCCTCTGCCTTTGAATTGCTGATCAACGGCAAAAAGATTGTGGGCAGTGCCCAGCGGCAAACCACAACCGCGTTTTTACAGCATGGCACCATTCCCCTGAACAGTCAGATCGAACCGCTGAGCCATCTGTTTCTCAAGGCGGACCCCAATAAACTGTCTCAGGAAATCACATCGCTGGAATCAGAAAATGTGTTGCATGGAGCGACCACAGAATTGCTGTGCGACAAACTGTGTGATTCGTTTCAGACCGTCTTTGGCATGGACTGGGATCGTTCAGGCTGGACAGAACAGGAACTGGAACAGATTCAGGCTGAGATCAGCAATTTTCCTCTTTCCTCTCCATGATTGGCAGAGATATTTTTCCATATCATCTGAAACCCCGGCAGTGGTCTCGTTTGGGTAGTACTGCAAAGGTAATGCTTTTGAGATCATTTTTCAGATTTTGACAATGAACCACTCTTGACTCAAATTATATTCACTTCTATTGTGTACGTATCTTGAAAAATATGATGTACGTTCCAGAACCGGAGGAATTATGAAAACTGTCACACCAACAGAATTGCGGAGTAATATTTATCATTTACTGGATGAAGTACTCAGCACAGGAGTGCCCATTGAAGTGAATAAAGGTGGAAGGAAACTGAGGATTGTGCCTATTGGAACGACAGAAAAACTTCAAAACCTGGTTTCAAGACCTCATGTCATTCAGGGAAATCCGAATGATCTGGTCAATATTAGTTGGGAAGATGAGGTGAATCTTGATTTACATTGATACACATGTGGTGGTGTGGCTGTATGCGGGACTCACTGAACAATTAAGCGAACAGGCCAAAGAACTTATCAATGAACATGAAATTTATATTTCAACCGTTGTTCGTTTGGAATTACAATATTTGTACGAAATCAAACGTATCACTGATGACTCCAATACCATCGTTTCTGATCTGACTACAAGATTGGGACTTAAGGTGTGTGACAAAACTTTCAATGCTGTTATTGGTCAAGCACTTCAAGTCACGTGGACGCGTGATCCTTTTGACCGTATGATTACAGCTAATGCGGCTCTTGACAAAAATATTCTGCTTACCCGAGATCAGAATATTTTAGTCAATTATTCAAACGCCAGGTGGTAAGCGAGGTCATCTCGCCATTTTGTCACCACACAAAGGATTCTTATCTCAACCTGACAGGACACCTATGACACAAACCTCACAAAAATCACAATCCACCTTGCCTCTCAGAGGCGTCAGGGTGCTTGATTTCACCCAGAATCTTCCAGGGCCGTATGCCACATTTTTGCTGGCATGTCTGGGAGCCGAAGTGATCAAGGTTGAGCCTCCCCGTGGAGATGGGGCCAGGGCATTGCCGCCATTTTTTGAAATGGTCAATCGGGGCAAAAAAAGCATGACTGTGGATTTGAACCGGCCTGAAGATCGTGAAATTCTCTGCTCACTTGTGTCAAGGATGGATGTGGTGGTGGAAGGTTTTCGCCCCGGTGTGATGCAGAAATTCGGATTGAATGGTTCTGCGTTGCTGGAAATAAATCCAAGACTGATCTATTGCTCCATCAGCGGCTACGGACAAACCGGGCCCCTGTCTGAAACACCGGGTCATGATCTGAATTTTCAGGCTTTTTCCGGGATGTGCCACATGCAACGTGATGCGTCTGGCATACCTCAACCTGTTGCCATTCCTATGGCCGATTTGTCTTCTTCAATGTCAGCCGTATCCGCCATTCTTGCGGCACTCTACGCCCGGGAAAAGGAATTCATTGGCCGGATCATTGACATTGCCATGACCGACACCATTTTTTCATGGGTCTGGATCTGGTATCAAGGACTTCACCCTCAAAACGCTTCCGCAAAGCAGGGAATAGCGTCCGCTGAAAACTGGCTGGATTCACAGAAAAAAGGCGTATTGCATCGGCTTCGTCCCTTGTTGTCATCGCCCTCTCTGAAAAACTCCCTTGAGCATCTGGAACAGAAAATTCAACACAGTTCGTTCATCAAGGAACTGGAACGCCTTCGACTTCACATTCTGCCGCATTATAATTTGTATCGCACTAAAGACGGGCATTATCTCAGCATTGGCATTGTGGACGAAGAAAAATTCTGGAAGATTCTTTGCAAAGAGCTCAATCTCAATGCGTTTCTCGCTGTTCCTTTGCCGGCAAGGGGGGTGTTAGCATGGCCCCTTCGCAGACAAATCAGGCAACGTATCGCAAAAAAGACGCTTGAAGAATGGACACAAAAACTGTTTTCAGCGGATCTCCCGGTGTATCCGGTGATTCGCCCGGATGAAGCCGCAAAGAATCTTCAACGTGACAGAAACTCTGTGATGGAAAATGGAATCCTGGGGTCCCCGTTTTCATTAGGGCAATGTCCGCCTTCTCCTGCTCCCCGACTAGGAGAACACAATGAAGAAATCCTGGCTTCACTGCTCATCCCTGAAAAGTAGGGGCGACCGGCCGGTCGCCCCAGTCCCATTATTTCTACCAATAATTTACAGGAACCTTATGATCACCGTTGGCATGAATTACAAAGTCCTTTCCGGCAAAGAAACCATTTTTGAAAACGCCTTTCGTCAGGTTGTGGAAAAGATGCGAGAAACTGAAGGACATCAGGAGACACGTCTTTACAAAGATATTGATGAAAGTCAGAGTTATCTGATTGTTTCGGAATGGACATCCCGTGACGCGTTCAATACCTTCATCGCATCGGAGCAATTCAAAAAAGTCACAAATTGGGGAACCACGCAGGTTCTCGCGGGGCGTCCCAAACATGAGGTCTATGAAAAATAGTTGGAACTTTTCGCAATGTGAATGAAATTTGCTGAAGAGATCCGCTTTTGCATGGAGATGGCATGAAATTTCTATGATATACGGATCAATAAAGATACTCTTCAGAAAGAACAGGCAGGCACATGCGGATCAAAATCTGGATATTGACAGGATTATTGAGTTTATGGTGGGTGGGACAGACCGTTCTGGCGCAGGATGCGGTTACGTCCATTCAGGGCATTGAACTCAAACGCCTTGGACAGCAATTGAATGTCCGCTTCCTCTGCGATATGACGCCGGTCTATGAAATTGTAGAAAATCTGGACCGTCAAACCATGATCATCAAATTCAAAAATGCCCGCACTGCTTTTCCTGACGGCAAGGATGAGCGCCGGTTCAATGATGTGATTCTGGAAGGAATCCGGTTTATGCCGGTGGGGAAAGAAATCTGG
This sequence comes from SAR324 cluster bacterium, assembly GCA_015232315.1. Lineage (NCBI taxonomy): Bacteria > Deltaproteobacteria > SAR324 cluster bacterium. Next base: position 249,829 of record JADFZZ010000001.1, read on the forward strand.
GCTCAGATCAAAACCCTGGAAAGCAACCTGGCTTACAGCATTGGGAAAAGCCAACAACCAGGGGTTCTGGAACTGGAACTGCGTCCCTCTGTTGTCTTGAATCCCCTACCACCTCCGCCCCGTGAACCTTCACTTCGCCTCACCGCAATTCGCTTTGGAATGCATCCGCCTGACTACTCTCGAGCCACATTTACGCTGAGCGGGGAAGCCCGTATCATGATTGTTCAGGACAAAGACCAGAAAACGACTAAAATCCGCTTTGCAGACACACATCCAGCACCTGATCTGAAAATTCCGACCTATTCCGATGACCGGATTCGCTTTGTTGAAATCACAAAAGATCCCAACCAGACCTTCATCAGCATTGAATCAACGACTGGCAAGCTGGAAGTCAAGGAAAGTTTTTTATATGATCCTCCCCGGTGGGTCGTTGATTTTTATGGCGAACCCGGATCTGCTCAAGTCACACCTGAGGTTGCGGAAGTCGTTGAAGAAAAAAAGGATCTGACCGAAGAAGAACAGCAAAAACTGGCGGCTGAAGAAAAAAAACGTGAACTGGCTGAAAAAGAAAAACGAAAGGAAGATCGTGCAAGAAGCAACCGTCAAGCGGCCTTGCGTAATAATTATGCCAAGGCGGAAAGTGCCTTCAGAGATGGCAGTTACACGGGTAGCATCAATATTTTCAGACAAATCTACACCCAGGCCAAAGCCGATACCGGTGAATTTAAGGATCCGTTAGACCCGTTGGCGATTCAGTCCCTGTTCAGAATCGCGGATGCCATCTATACCATGGTGGAAAAGGAGAATGGTCGGAATTATCATGAAGCGATCACGGCCTATGAAACAGCGATCCGGGTGGCAAAACAGAATGATGTGGAACTGGATCTGATTCCACATGCCTATTTCCGGATTGGGCAAAGTTATCACAAAATGCAGTTTTATGATGACGCCAACCTGATTTATCAGCAAATTGAGACAAATTATCCCGGCAGTGTTTACGCAACAGAGGCCCGTTTCTGGAAAGCCGTCAGTCAGGTGGATCGCAGAGAATGGAATCTGGCAATTCAGGATTTCCGGGAGTACCTGCGCACGCCGGATACCAAACATCTGGCGACCGCTTATTATAAAATGGCGGAAGCCTATTACAACATCAATCAATACATCAAGGCACGGGAGGCGTTCGACAAAGCCCGTGCGATTGATCCCCGCTACCCTGATGACGCGTCCCTGTTGTTCCGCATGGGGGAAACCTATTATGAAACCGCGGATTACGCCACGGCCCGGGAAGTGTTCAAGGTATTGCTCAAGCGCTATCCCGATGCTGATTTTTCCAAACTGGTGGCCTTGCGTCTGGGTGATTTCCTGAGAGATGAAGGCCAGGAGGATGAGGCCATAGCTGTCTATCAGACCGCTATGAAAAGCTTCTCTCGTGACATTGCGTTGCTGGGAAAGATGAGAATTGCCAATATTCAGGCACAGCGGCCCTATTCCCGTGAATTCCATGAAGCGATCAAGGTTTATGATGAAATTGTAACCAAATATCCGGAATCCTCCCAGGTGGAAAACGCCATGCTCCGCAAAGGCTTAACGCTGACTCTGTTTGGACAGTATGTGGACGCGATTGCGGCATTAGAGACTTATATGCAGAAGTATCCCAACAGTGTGTATGTGAATAAAAACATTATTCAGGATAACATTGACGAAAACCTCAAAGGGCTGATCAACCGTCACTTCATGGAGGGCGATTATCTGGGGGTGCTGGCCATATATCAGGAGTACAAAGCAAAATATTTAACCAATTTCCAGTTTGACACCACTCTCTTTCAGGTGGGCATCGCCTACCAGAAAATCGGGTTGTTTGATGACGCGCTGGATTTGTTTAATTTTGTTGAAAATCGCACTTCGCAGACTTTGAAGGAACTCACCGCGCAGGAAAAAGCGGAGGTGCTCATTCAAAAAGGGGAACTGGCACTCGGACGGGACACACTGGCCCGTTTTATCAACGCGTTTCCTGACAGTCCCTATGATGCGGATGTTCGCAAGCGTCTGGCGGAGGTGTTTGAACTGAATCGTCAGTATCCGGAGGCGATTCAGGTCTATGAAGAAACCCTTCGAAAATATGTCAAAACCAACAATCCGCTGCATGCCGAGATTGTTCCCAATCTGTATTTTCAACTGGCAGAGCTTAATAAAAATCAGGGGAATTATGTCAGAGCTGAGGAATCCTATATCCAAACCATTAAACAGTTCCGGCATCCTGTGATTGGCGATAATGTTCCGGGTTACATCATTCAAAGCCATTTCTATGAAGCTGAAATGGCTTATAAACGAAAAAACCTGGATACGGCTCTGCAAAAATATGAAAAAGCCATCAGTCTGTATTCCGGGCGGGATGAACCAGAGGTGATTGAGTCGGTGCGCTGGGCCAGATTTTATATGGGCAATATCTTTCAATCCACTGGAGAATTACAAAAAGGCTTAGCAATCTACAAGGAGCTGATGGATATCCCTGATAACCCGGACGCACTCTGGAAAAAACTGGCGAAGGAAAATTTTGACGCGTTGACTCGCCAATTGGCTTATGAAAATTATCTCAAAAACTGATGATGGCCGCAGATCACTTCATTGAGATGATGTTTCAGCATGGATGGGCGTTTGATTCCAGTTGCTGGGAAAAATGGCTACAGGCATTTCCTGATAATGTGGATCTGCTATTCGAGGATCGCGGATATTATGGTCCGGTACGTCGGGTTTCTTTTCAGCGTCAGGCTTCTTTCAAAATTGTGGTGGCCCATTCGATGGGGTTGTGGTGGCTCAGTGAGTCTGTGCTCAGTCAGTGTGATCGTTTGATTTTGCTGGGATGTTTTGAAGGACTTCCTCCGGAAATTGAAGGCAAACCGCTCGCGTTTTCCAGAAGTCTGCCCCGTATGATCCGAAAATTCAGGGAACAGCCCTTATCGGTTTTGCGGGATTTTTTCAAATATTGTGATTGTCCGGATTTTTTCATGGAGAATTGCGATTTGTCCATCAATCTGGAATTGCTGATGGAGGATCTCGTTCAGTTGAAAAACAACCGGATGGATCTGGAATTGTTGGAGAATATCCCGGATATCCTGATGTTTCACGGGACACAGGATCAAATCATTCCTCTCCGGTTGGGCACACAACTTCAGCAACAGCTTTCTCAGAGTCAATTGATCCTTGTTCCTGATGCGGGACATGCGCTACCAGTCGTGTTACCAGATGTATGCCCGCATTCTTTTCTGTCAATCATCGCCTGAAAAAAGTTATACCGCATGATAGCACCGGACATAAAACATAAAATCATCCGGAATTTTTCCCTGCATGCCCGGGAATATGAGAATCATGCGGATTTTCAAAAATATTCGGCAAACCAGTTTTTTTCCCGTTGCGAGCCGATTCTTCCCTTATGTACACAGCATCCTGTGCTGGAGATTGGCTGTGGAACAGGGTTTGTTTCAGAAATTCTTTTGTCAGCCGCACCAGACCACCATCTCGAAATCACGGATATCTCACCTGCCATGTTGAGACAATGTCAGGAACGTCTCCTGAGTCGGCAAATTCCCATTAATCATGCGAAATTTTATCAACTGGATGGTGAAAAACTGGACACCAGGGAGCATTATGGCCTGATCTTGTCCAATCTTACGTTTCAATGGTTTCTTGATTTTTCCGGGTCACTGGAAAAACTGATGAAGGCCTTACGTCCCGGGGGATGGTTGGTTTTTTCTGTTCCGGGAAGTGGTTGTTATCCTGAGTGGAAACAGGCATGCATGGCACTCCATCTGTCTGTCACGGCCAACAGTCTTCCTGATTTAACGGCCCTCACAAAACAAATGCAACCCCACTCTGCCGGGATTCACCTGGAGCAGATGGAATATACAGAATGGCACCCCTCCGCCAGAGCTTTTTTCCATAGTCTCAAAGCAATTGGAGCCGCGACCAGCCTTGGTTCGGTCAGGCTGTCGCCTTCAGAATTCAGACGTTTGCTGGAATATCTGGACGGTCAGGCCTCTGACCGGGGAATACCGGTGACCTACGAATTGGGGATATTCACGCTTCAGAAGCAGGCGTAGGAACACTCAAAAATTAGAATAGAAAACTTTCCAAAAATATTTCTTCTGCCAGGCACACGTAGAGACGCGCGATTCGCACGTCTCTACAGATCTGAAAATGGAGGTTGCTTGATACTAAAACTAATACAATTTATTCTTTTGCTGTTCCATAGAAGCGGGCTGACTTTGCTGATCGAGTGCCCAACGGGTTTGCCTGATCATTCCCCGTAGCAAGGCGAGATCGTCAGGTGATGGTTGAGCACGGAACAGCATCCGGCGGATTTTGTTCATGCGGGCTTCAACGGTATGGGGATACAAATAGCCAATTTCCAGTAGCAATTCTGAAAGATGCTCCAGAAAATGATTCATATCCGTCACAGGAGCCAGAGTTTGAGCCTGCCCGGACTGTTCCTCCGGATGATCCGAAGTCGTGGCTTGTTCGGCGCAAAACCAGCGGTAGCAGCAAATTCCTACGGATTGAGCAAGATTGAGTGTGGAAAATTCAGGCGATGCGGGTATGTGGATCCAGTGCTGGGCCCATTGCAGTTCTTCGTTGCTCAACCCCCGGTCTTCAGCGCCGAATAAAATCCCTGAAGGCTGATTTTGTGAGATGATCCGGTTAAAAATCGGGTCTGGTTCCAGCATGGTTTCCTGGATCTGCCTTGATTTCGCAGTGGTAGCCATCACGGTCGAGCATCCTTCCAGAGCCTCCGCCATTGTTGATACACAACGAATTTCCCGCAGAATATCCGCTCCATGTGTCGCCATATTGAACGCCTCCTGTGAGTGAACATCACAGCGTGGATTCACGGCGATCAAAGAATCAAAACCGAAATTTTTCATGACACGGGCAATGGATCCTACATTCAGGGGCCCCTGGGGTTCTACAAGGACAATACGGGGTTTCATAAGCAAGTCAGATGGGATCAGGGTGTTATTTGGAGATCAACAGGTCTTCCCGGAGTTGATGCTGTGGGGTGAATAATCTAAAAAAAGCGAGCAGTATCACCCCTGTCAATCCAAAGGCAACGGCCGAGGCGATCAGCACCATGATCACGATCTGATAACGTACCGCTTCAATCGGGGGCGTTCCTGATAGAATCTGTCCGGTCATCATTCCCGGTAAACTCACCACGCCAGCGATCATCATAGTGTTCAGAATAGGGATCATGCCTGTTCTCAGGGTGTTGCGCATGGTCTCCTGAATAGCTTCCCAGCGTGTGGCACCCAACGCCAAGGATGTTTCGATCTTGTCACGATGAGTGACAATTTCTTCCATGAACCGGTCAAGGCCCAAGGAGATACCATTCAGGATATTTCCCAGAATCATACCGAAAATCGGGAAAAAATATCGTGGTTCGTACCATGGGGTTACCTGAATGATGCCTGTCAGTCCAATGCCGGTGACAATGAAGGCAGAACCCAGAATGGAGACAAAACTGTGCCAGTAGATGCCGGGAAATCTCCGTTTTGTACGGTTCACCGCTGAAATGCTGGCGATGGTTGTCATGATCAATGCTCCGACCATCACCCAGATAAACGAGCGGAGCGCAAAGATCCACTCCAGAATCATACCGACCAGCAATAACTGAATGGTCATCCTTGCCACGGCAATTCCCAGGGATCGCTCAAGTTTGAGCTTTAACATCAGCGATAGCCCCAGATTACCCAGCAAAAGCAACAATGCCAGGCCCAGTTGAAGAGGATGAATCGAGATATAGTTCATGAGTTGGCTCCTGCTGGATTCAATGTAATCTGACGGTTGGAGATTCTGGAAATCTGGGCTTCATCATGTGTGATCCATAGCCATGAACGCAAGGTCTGCCGTTCCTGTTGCCAGTCTGTTAAAAATTGCTCCACTTTGTGCAGGAGGGGCGGATCCATGGCTGAAGTTGGTTCATCCAGCAAAAGCAATTCAGGGTCATTTTGTAAGGCTCTCAGGAGGGCTACAAGCTGAGCTTCTCCTCCAGAGAGACGATGGGCTTTTTGGGTTAAAAATGATTCAGGACGTCCCAACAAATTTAGCCACTTATGAATCATGTCAGCGGGGTATTTCTGATTTTTGTACTGTCCATACTGATAAACACGTCGAAAGTTATCTTCAACGGTTCCTTCCCATAGCATTGGTTTTTGTGCGACATAGCGCACCTGAGTCCGGTACAACGGAACAGACCATTGCGCCAGGGGTTGATTTTTATAAAAAAGCTCTCCTTCCTGAAGTGGATCCAACAAGCATAACCGTCGCATCAGCAACGATTTTCCTGAACCTGAAGGGCCAGTCAACGCAATTCGTTCTCCAGACTGAATCTCAAAATCGAGGCCTCGCCAGAGCCATTGATCATTGATGTAGCATCCCAACTGATGAGCGTTGAGATTCCATGAGGAAGCATTTGGGGAAATTGTCATAAATCCGGAAACTCTTGTGTAAACAAAGGGGGTTCATAACATAATCATGTGAACGGGAGCACATCATACATAAGGTTTCCGGATATTCCAGTTTTGTCTTTGTCGTGAAATGCTCAGGAAATTCGTGGAATCATGGTTTGGAAACCCAAACACTGAACCTGACTTGCTGTCAAACAGGGGGATATAATCACTTGAACATTAAATTCAATCTCTATAAAACCTCGAAAGTTGTCGCTGTCCTGATTTTAAAGTATGTCTTCCAACTATCTGTCTGTTAGATATCATACTCTTAGTGGATCAATTATTGATATGAGTAAAAACCCAAAAAAACGTAATAAACCGAAAAAAAATAAGAACCACTTACCCAGAAGTGTAATGTTTAGAAAGCGTAAGTCATTACAAACACTTCAATTTTCAAATTACAGTATTACATATGACGCGCTTGAGAGAACCAGATTTCCAGAAGAAGTGGAAGAACAATTTAAAGAGCTTCATGATCTTGTTTATAGTGATCCACTTGAGGCAATTCCACGTTTAAAGGCATTAAAGGCAAAGTATCCAGAGATACGTGAATTATACAATTGGCTATTCGCCGCTCTCAGCAAAAACGAACAATTGGAAGAAGCTGACGCAATCGTAAAGGAAAATTATCAAAAACATCCAGATTACTTATTTGCAAAATTAAATTATGCGGAGTTTTGTCTTCGAAAGGGCAACTTCGAAGAAGTTCCAATTATTTTGGAACAAAAATTCGACTTAAAAATGCTTTATCCTGACCGCGATATTTTTCATATTACAGAGGTCGTTGGCTTTTTTGGTGTAACAGGACTATATTTTCTTGAAAGTGGTCAGATTGAAGCGGCTAAAACATGTTTTAATCTTCTTCAAGATATAGCGCCTGACTCTTCTGTGACCTCAAAATTGATGTTAAAACTTGCACCTTTTTTATTTAGAGAATTACTCGGTTTTTGAGTGTAAATTGTACACTTCCAAAGTGCACCGTTCAAAATCAGTCACAAGTACTTTACAGTTTGCCGGTGTCATCCCGACAGAGCGAGGTATGAGCGACGAGGGATCTTGAAGCGTGGTGAACCGGATCGCTTCTTCGTCGAGATGACAAACTGTCAACCGTGATTTGAAAAGTGCCAAAGATTTCAGTGATTTTTCAGAGCATCTCTTTTTCAACGTTCAGTGATCCCCGTCAACCACTGACCTTTGCGTTATGAAACAACATGTTTGATCGGCGTCTGATCTCCAATTTTGACTGGTTCCTGATTTTTATGCTGATCGTTATTTGCGCAATAGGCATGGTAGCGATGTATTCTGCGACCACAGGAGATCCGGTCATGCTGTTGTACCGCAAACGGCAATTGTACTGGATCCTGGTAGGATTTGGCGTGATATTGTTCACCATCCTGATTGATTACCGGTTTTTTGTAAGCCTTGGATACATTGTTCATGGCATGGTTATCGGCTTGCTGGTCCTGGTTTCCATGTTCGGAACAGGAGGACCCGGATCTCCGGTAGAACGCTGGCTGGCTGTTGGCCCTGTGTTTATCCAGCCTTCGGAGTTTGCCAAATTTTCTTTGGTGTTGGCCTTGGCCTATTATTTCAGGGAGGGACGTCGTATTGGCGATTTGCGCTGGATCAATCTGCTTTGGCCGGCCCTGCTTCTGGGGGTTCCGTTTATTTTGATTCTGCGCCAGCCTGACCTGGGAACAGCTCTCATGCTGGTCATTATTTTTGTGCCTATCATTTTTTTGGCTGGAATTCGTCTGAGCTCCATGTTTTCGACCCTGGCACTCAGTCTGGTGTGTTTGCCCATCGCCTGGTTCTATGTTCTCAAACCCTACCAGAAAGACCGTGTTCTTACGTTTCTTAACCCTGACCGTGATCCCTTGGGAACAGGCTATCATGTGATCCAGTCCAAAATCGCGGTTGGTAGCGGCCAATTCTGGGGTAAAGGATTTGGTGGCGGAACTCAGGGACAACTCAATTTTTTGCCGGCTCATCATACCGATTTTATTTTTTCAGTATTTTCAGAAGAATGGGGTTTTGTCGGCGCTGTGAGTGTGTTGGTCGTGTTTCTGCTGTTTGCGTTGTGGGCACTTTCCAATGTGTTGAAAACCAAAGACCGGATCAGCGCGATATTGACCGTCGGGATCGTGGTGATTATTACCTCACAGGTCACCATCAATATCGGCATGGTTCTGGGGCTGATGCCTGTGGTCGGAGTTCCCCTTCCGTTTTTCAGTTATGGGGGTTCTTCCATGCTGTCCATGATGTTTGGCGTGGGTTTGTTGTTAAATATCCGTATGAGACGATTTCAATATAATTAAAACTTTCAGGAAGTATATGGTTCGTACACGTTTTGCGCCAAGCCCAACCGGATACCTTCATGTCGGGGGATTGCGCACCGCATTATTCAGTTTCCTGTATGCCCGACAACAGCAGGGATCATTTCTTTTCAGACTGGAAGATACAGACCGGAATCGACTGGTTGAGGGGGCTGAGGAAGACTTGATTGCCATGCTGAAATGGGCTGGCATTACTCCTGACGAAGGACCTGGCGTTGGTGGCGATTATGGCCCCTATAAACAGTCAGAACGGCTGGAAATCTATGCCCGACACGCACAGATTCTGCTGGACAAAGGCCATGCGTATCCCTGTTTTTGCAGTGCTGAACGGCTGGAACAGGTGAAAACGGAACAAAAAGCTCAAGGATTGATTTCCCGCTATGATGGACATTGCCGTAATTTGCCACGTGATGCAGGTTTGACACGCATAGAATCAGGAGAGCCTTATGTGATCCGCATGAAAATTCCTGAAAATGAAACAATCCTGATGGAAGACCTGATTCGTGATAAAGTTGCCATCAACTCAGAACAGATTGATGACCAGGTGCTGATCAAAACCGACCGTTTCCCAACCTATCACATGGCGGTTGTGGTGGATGATCACCTCATGCGGATTACCCATGTGATCCGTGGTGAGGAATGGTTGCCTTCCTTTCCCAAGCATCTGCTACTGTATCGTTATTTTGGCTGGGAACCACCACAGTTTGCCCATCTTCCCCTGATTCTGAATACCGATCGTTCCAAGTTGAGTAAACGTCAGGGCAGTGTGTCGGTTGAAGACTTTCGTAAGGAAGGCTATCTGTCGCAGACCATGGTCAATTTTATCGCATTACTGGGCTGGAATCCCGGTGACGCGCAGGAATTGTTCAGCATGGAACAACTGATTGAACGATTCAGTTTTGAACGGGTGGGTAAATCAGGATCCGTGTTTGACAGGGAGAAACTGAACTGGATGAATCAGCAATATATCAAAAAACTGTCTCCGGAGGAGTTATGGGACGCGTTAGCTCCTTATATTCAGACCACTCCATTTGCGGGGGAATCGCCGGATCGTCTGAAAAAAGTATGTCAGATTGCTCAGAACAGTCTGACACAGCTTAAAGATATTCAGAATTCGCTATCGTTGTTTTTTGAAGATCGGGGCAGTACTCTGTCTGATCCGGTTTTGATTGAGTTCCTGAAAAAAGAAGAATCACGAGTGGTGCTGAAGGCCTTTCTGGAACAGACTGAAACGCTGGAAACACTGGAAGACAGCAACTTTGCTGAAGTGATGAAACAAATTCAAAAAATAACAGGTATCAAAGGAAAAAATTTGTGGTTGCCAATGCGTTACGCCATCACTCAGGTTGAACAAGGACCCGATCTGCATTTAATGGTGGGGGTTTATGGGAAAAACAAGTGCAGGAAGATGGTGGAGTATGCGCTGGGTCTCTAAGCATTTTTTAACTCCGCGATTCAGGCCGGTTATGGCCTGTGCCTGCCTGATGATCGCCTGGTCTGCCAGTGTGCGGGCCGAAACGTTTTCTTCTGTTCCCGAAGCCATGGAACATGCGGCTACAGCCTTTTTCCAGCAAACAGACAAGCTTCCTGCCTTAAAACCACTGATTGTTGTGCTGAATATTGCCCCTCGACAGGCACAGCGTGATGAGATTTCCGAAAAACTGGAAAAAATATTAACAGATCAATTGATCCTGAAAAACAAACGTAGCATTATTCCCTTTGACAGATTGAATAGACTTCGTGCGGAATGGCTCAAAGTTTTTCCGCAAACCGGTCAGAGTGAAATTGCTTCAGAGCTTACCAGTCTGGTTGGCGCAGACTGGATCGTTCAGGGAGAGTATCGTCTCAAGGATGAGACACTTCTCTCGATTCACCTGGAATTGTTTGATGTGTTGACCGGTTCCATCTTGTGGAATATGGAACTGACCACAGCCATGGTATTTAAAATTCCTGAAGCAACCGCCAGGGTTGAACAACCTATCGAACAGGACACTCCTCTGGTCACTGTTCCCACCCCTGCTCTCGCGGAAATCGTTCCGGTGATTCCTGAACCTGAAACAGCCGTTGTTCCTATGGTTCTGATTCCAGCCGGCAATTATAGCATCGGCAGTAACAGCAACTATCCTGAAGAACAGCCTGTCCATGAGGTATTTCTGGACGCTTTCATGATTGATATCCATGAAGTGACCAACGACGCTTTTTCGCGCTGCAAGACTTGTCAGAAAGGAACAGGGATTTTTGACACCACGAATCCTCTTCAACCTGTGGTGTATGTCGATTGGGAAAACGCAAATAATTACTGTGAATTTGTCGGAAAGAGGCTTCCCACTGAGGCTGAATGGGAAGTTGCCGCCAGATCGGGTAGCCCGGGAAAATATGCCTGGGGGGATGATGTCACACAACTGCGGGATTATGCCTGGTTTGCGGGGAATATGGATGAAAAACCGGGAGCGCATGATGTGTCAATTCTCAAACCGAACAGTCTGGGAATTTACGACATGCAGGGCAATGTCATGGAATGGGTGATGGATTGGTTTGATCCCGCGTATTACCAGGTTTCAGATCCGATGAATCCCAAAGGGCCGATGCAGGCTGTTTCAGAAGAATATCCGCTCAAAGGTGTCAGAGGTGGTGCCTGGGGTGGCGAATTTGGAACTGGCTCGGCAGAAAATATGAGAGTGGCACACAGGATGGGATTGGCACCCTGGACTCGGGCATTTCATCTGGGATTCCGCTGTGTCAGAACTGGCACAACCGTTGAGTGATTCCTCACATCGCAGGCTCCTCCATCTCACACCGCTCCAGAATGATCTCAAAACACATCTTTGAAGCTCCACTGGCTGACTCCACATACTCTCGCAATTGATGTCCAATATTTTTTGTCAATTCTGGTGAACCCAGTAATTCATTGAATATTTTTCTGAACTCCTCCGTTGTTTCTACAGAAAATACCAGTCCCTGGGAAATAAGATCCAGTGCTTCAGGCGCATTGTGATATTTTGGACCAAAGATCACGGGCACTCCCATGGCGCAAGGCTCCATAATGTTGTGGATTCCAGTGGTGAAGCCTCCGCCGATATAGGCCAGATGTCCCTTGTGATAAAGGGATGAAAGAACTCCAACTGTATCGACCAGCACCACTCGTGCGTCTGTGTTTTGAGTGTGCCATTGTGACCAGCGGACAGGTTTCCAAGCTTGAAACATCTGTTCCAGGGGGGCCAGATGTGATTCTGTGGGTTCATGTGGCACCATGATCACCATCAACCGGGAATTTTGTTTCAGGGATTCCAGCAAGACAGGCACCATGCACTTTTCATCCGGTGGCCAGGAGCTTCCCGCGATAAAAACAAACTGGTCATCACGGCACGGCATGTGCGGAACCGGGATCCGGTCTCGCCGGTAAATGACGCTGTCTATGCGGGTGTTCCCGGCAATCAGCAATTGTTCAGGATTGGCTCCGGCATTTTCCAGCAACTGCCGGTCTGTTTCCGTGACTGTAAAAATCTGTTCCAGACAGGGATACAGGCTTTGAAAAAAAGACCGTCCCAGAAAAGAGTTCACTTTGCCTGAGTCAGGAGAGACGGAAGCAGAAACCAGGTATTGCGGAATGTTTTGCCGGTATGCTTCCCAGAGCAGATTAGGCCACAGGTCAAATTTGATATACACGATAGCAGAAGGTTGGATCAAGGCCAGCAGACGACGCATGAAATAAGGGTAATCCAGTGGGAGATAATCACACATGACAGCGCCTCCGGTTTCACTGAAATTGATTTTTTTCAACCATTTGAGAGCGTTGACAGAAGTGTAGGTGACAGCGAATTCCACATCATGCGTTTTGCACAATTCCATCAAGGGTTGTGCCTGAAGATATTCTCCCGCGCTGGCGACATGAAACCAGATCAGCGGTTTTTTCCATTCACGCCGGGCAAGCTGGTTCCCGATACGCGTCCAGAGATCCTTGCGGCCTTGCAGGGATTCCCGGAGATTTTCAGATTTCATGGACACAATCTTGACCAGTATCCAGGCGACAGGCAGAAATAGAAGGTTGTATAGTGTGGACCAGAATTTCTGAAAGGGAGACAGTTTCATGCGAGTTTATTTTTAATGGAGGAATCGTTATTAAAAGCACTGGGCAGGATATTGAAGGGCAATACCTTGATCAGAATCGCGAGAACCACCGCACCTGCGGGTAACAGAAAAATGGCGATTGCCGGAATCGTTTTGAGAATATCCAGCAATTGCAGGCGCACCTTGACGACTTCTTCATCGGTCAAAGGTTCAGAGGTTGCCTTGACCAGCAAAGAATACAGTTCCTGGGTTTCCTTGATTTCAATCATGATTTTGTCAAGGTTGTCTTTAATCTGATTCATGATTTTATTCTGGAATCGTTGTTGAAGCTGAGACACCATCGGGTTGTTCTTCAGAAATACAAAACGATGACTTTCCCTCGCAAAAAAAGCACCGACAGAATCATACATGATTTCCAGTTCATCAGAACTCATCTCGAGCATTCCGGCAATCCGTTCAATCATCATGCGCTCCTGGGTTACCTGCTGATTATCAATCAGCGAAAGCAGAATGGTGCGCTCAAGGAGATATTTTTTCAAAGGCATGGCCTTTATTTTGAAGTGCAAATCATCCAGTCCCATGGGTTCCTGGATGCGCTCCAGCATCAATTCCTGCAATTCATCCGGAAAATCAGCCTGTTTGATATACTGCTCCATCACATTCATTTCCACATCAGCCAGATAGCCGTCAGACCAGATCAAGGCACCAAATACAAGAATGATCTGCAATCGGAAATCAAATTCTTCGTCGAGTGTTTTTCTCAAATCTTTTTCTCCATCTTGTTCTATGAGAAGATTTGTCGTATACCACCGGAAAAAATAGAATAACTTGGGGAAAATAAAACTGTTTTGCAGTGATCCAATCTGTGACAGGCGCGGATCCTGAATGTGGACTTTGTTGATCAGTGTGTCTTCCAGCAGATGCAACAGCCTTTGGCATTCGGCATGATCAAACAATCGCAAAACGGGCAGATCCTTGTGGATCATCAGGCTTTTTTCCTCAGGAAGATAAAAACGCAGTATTTTTACAAGGATGTGTGCCATTCTGTTTTCATAAGTCAGCATCGGTTGAATCACAAGGGACTCACGCATTGGCACAAAAAACAGGGTTTCCAGATAAATAAACAGGGATCCCGAATCTTCCACCGGAAAATGCAGAGAGTGAACAGTCTCGCTTAGGGATTCATCAAGAATGGGGCATCCATAAAAAATTCCGTTCTCCTGAACAACCGCATATAAAAAATCATCAAAGGGCAGCCAGTTGTCTGGTGAATTTTCAAAAAAATGATCATCAAAGGGATTCAGCAGGCGAAAACGGAGATAGCGTTCAATCCAGCCATGTCCACTTTGCAACGGATGATTACGCTGGAAAAAAAACGCAATCGCGTTCCAGAATCTTCGCAGGATCTGCATTAAATGACTGAGTCGTTGCATTGAAGATTTAATCTCCAGAAAATGAAATGAGAATATGGGAAATATCGGTTTATTGAACTCCCAGCAATTTTGTTGCCAGAAAAACTATTCATATGATGGATTCATGCTGAAAAAAATGATTTCACCCCTTTGTGGTCTGCGGATTGGTAAAGACTCAAGAATAACCGCTCCATGTTTTAACCCCGACCTGCTTCCTCCCGGTAAGGGTAGGCCTACTAAAATCCCCGTCTTTTTTCAAGGGGTTAGGGGGGCTTTCCGAAAAATATTGGAAGTCTTTGTTTACGTGTTCCTGATCGGGATGGTCAATCCCTTTGCCGTTCAGGGGCAAACCATATTTCAGAATCTGGTCGTGGATTATGGTCAGACGGTGGTGACTGACTTTGTGACCTATGCTGTTCAGGGGGAACGATATCCCCTGATGCATGCGATTTCAAAACTCAGATACCGTGTTCTTTCCGAAAAATTGAGTCTTACCAGTCCCGGCCAGACCAAAGCTTGTTCAGATTTCAGAAATCTGGGGACACCTGTGCCCGTTGATAAAAAGGATTTTTGTCAAAAATATGACCAGTTGGTTGATTTGTCAAAACAAGGATTAGCGAATCTTGATGCGTTTGAAGAAATGATACGGGTTTTAGAGACATGGCTCATTCGTGAAGTTGAACGGCAAAAAGCGTCAACAGCCATGAAGCGCTGGATTCAGCAAAAATTGAATTGCCTGGATGAGTTGACACGTTGTGGCAATGATGAGGGCGCCATGCTGACAAGAATCTCAAAACGTGACCCTAACCTGCTGAGACTCTACCGCTTTACTCTGAAAAATCTCCACAAGAAACTTTTTCCAGTCATGCTGGATTCCCTTGCTCAGGGGGTTCCCGCAGATTCTCCCTGCATTTTTACAGGGAAATTGGGGAATCTTGTCGTTGAAAAAGGAATGGTTTTTATTCCTTATGGTGTGTTTTTAATGGGCAGCACGGAAGGTCGCGAAAATGAGCGACCGGTTCATGCGGTGGAACAGGATGGTTTCTGGATCGATCGCTGTGAAGTGACCAACGCCATGTTGCAGGAATTTCTGGTGAAAGATCCTTATCTTCGTAAAAGTACCTTCCCCAGAAAATATCATGATGGTGAATACCTCCAGTTATGGGACGACGATTTGAAAATGCCCAAAACTCAGGACAACATGCCGGTTGTTTATGTATCCTGGTTTGCGGCTAATTATTATTGTCTCCAAACAGGAAAAAGACTCCCTTCGGAAGCAGAATGGGAAAGAGCTGCCCGGGGCAATGTGCTCACCCAGACAAATTATGGTCATGGCAATGATCTGGTTTTGTTGAAAAACTATGGATGGTTCAATGAAAATTCAGAAGGTTTTTTTCATGTTGTCGCCGATCTTGCCCCCAATGATTTTCAGCTATTTGATATGCATGGCAATGCCTGGGAATGGGTTTATGACTGGTATTCGCCATATTCCTCCGGCCGGGTGACCAATCCGCAGGGGCCCTCTGACGGCAAATACAGGGTGCTTCGTGGAGGCTCCTGGAAAAGTCCGGCCTTTCATCTCAGAAGCAGTATGCGTGGTGACGATTCCCCCATCAACACCAGTCCTGATGTCGGCTTTCGCTGCGCCACCGATTCACGCCCACGATAGGGGATAAACCACAATTTGCAGCACAAAAGAAGGCTGGTCTCATCTTGATAGTTGTGTCAAAATCGAAAATAAAAAATGGTTTTGAGGAGATCTTAACAGGAATCCCGCTTGAATTTTCAAACAAGTCTTTCTTATGAAGAAGTCACCAGAAAAAGGATTTTTATGACTGAATTACTGGAACAGGTTATTTCAAGGGTGAAGGTTCTGCCTATAGATGATCAAAATCGTCTGGCGGCCATTCTATTGGAAGAAATATCTGATAATCAACGGTGGAATGAATTGTTCGGAAAATCACAAAACAAACTCGCTCAACTGGCCAATGAAGCTTTGGACGAATTTCACCATGGAGAGACAACCCCATTGGAATTATGAAATCGCGTGCGACCAAACGCTTTTGGAAATGTTTTGAACGACTGCCTCAAGAAATTCAGAAGCAGGCCCGTGAAACATACCGGAAATGGCAAGAAGACGCTTTTTATCCCAGCCTGGATTTTAAACAGATACATGCTGTAGAACTTGTTTACTCTGTCAGAATTGGCAGGGGATGGCGAGCTGTCGGAGTAAAAGAACACGACACGATAATTTGGTTTTGGATAGGTTCACATGAAGAGTACAATAATTTGATCGCACAAATATAAAGCTGTCTCACACTACACTGAAGTTGACTCCACACCCCGGGCAGACCTGTTGCCAACGGTCAATAATTTGATCGCACAAATATAAAGCTGTCTCACACTACACTGAAGTTGATTCCACACCAGTCAGACCTGTTGCCAACGGTCATTAGAGATCATGTTCCTGATTTCTGAAAAACGCCTCTGTATTCCAGATGGTATGGGGATTGCTTTTCTTGTTGCTACGCTCACAAATCAGTCAATTTTTACTTGAAAGGTATTTATGGATAGCGGTCTGTTTTCACTGGTTTCCTCAACCAATGTGCTTCAGAAAAAGCTGGATAATATTTCAAACAACCTGGCCAACGTGAATACCTCCGGCTACAAGGAGGACAGGCTGTCGTTCAGGGAAGTGTTGTCCAAGGCCACGGCGGTTGCTCCGGAGTCGGATGAAGAATCGTTTTTGACGCATGAATACATCGATATGTATCAGGGACTGGATAAATCTGCCGTCATGGTTGATTCTGTGGGAAAGAACTTTTCACCGGGAACCATGAATTATACAGGAAATACCCTGGATGTCGCCGTTGAAAATGAGGGTTTTTTTACCATCGACACACCTCAGGGTGAACGTTATACCCGCTCAGGGGAGTTCACAATGGATCAGGAGGGCAGGATGGTCACTCATGACGGTTATGCGGTTCTGGGACAGAAAGGCCCCATTCAGGTCAAAGGCAAAGAAATTGTGATTGATCAGGATGGCGGGGTCAATGTGGATGGCAAAGCGGTGGATACTCTGAAAGTGGTACGTTTTCGGGATTCCCAGGGACTTCAAAAACTGGGACGATCCTTTTATGCTCCTGTCACACGAGACAATGTGCCCATCATCAGCAAGGATTCAAGAATTCGTCAGGGGGTGATTGAAGGCTCCAATGTGAATACCGTTAAGGAAATGACCAATATGATTCAGGCCAATCGTGCGTATGAAAGTGCGGTGAAGGCTATGAAAAGCATTGATAGTATGAATGAAAAAGCGATTTCTATCGCTCAAGTGTAACGTTGAATGAATGAAAGAGGTGTCTTATGATGCGTTCGTTGTTTACATCAGCAACAGGGATGGGGGCTCAGCAACGGCAGATTGATACAATCGCCAACAACCTGGCCAACGTGAATACCACAGGCTTTAAAAAAAGCCGCAATCATTTTCAGGACCTGCTGTATCATAATGAAAAAACAGCGGGAGTGGCGTCTTCTTTGTCCACACAGGTTCCGGTTGGAATTCATGTGGGGCATGGGGTCAAGCATGTTACCACTGAAAAAATCCACAATCAGGGCAACATGCAGAATACAGGCAATGACCTTGATATGAGTATTGATGGTCCGGGCTTTTTTCAGATTCTTCAACCCAATGGCGCCTTGGCTTACACACGTGCCGGGCATTTCAACATTGATGGGCAGGGTCGGATGGTGACGGATGACGGGATGCTGCTTGATCCTGAAATCAACATTCCTCCTGAAACCAGAAAAGTCCAGATCGGGTTTGATGGCACGGTCTCTGTTTTTTTAAGAGATGAAACACAACCGGAATCTGTTGGAACCATCCAGCTTGCACGGTTTGCGAATCCGGCAGGATTGACCCCTATGGGGAAAAATCTTTATCTTCCCTCTCCCGCCGCCGGCAATCCAATGGTCGATTCTCCAGCATCCAACGGAATGGGGAGCATGAATCAGGGGTTTCTGGAAGGAGCCAATGTGTCAGTGGTGGAAGAAATGGTGAACATGATTACCGCACAGCGGGCGTATGAAGTGAATTCGAAGGCGATCCAGACCTCGGATGCTATGCTCCAGACAGCTAACAGTCTGGTCAGGTAAGCTTGATGCAATCTTTTAAAAATAAGGTTCCGATGAAAACTCTGTTTTCTCTGAGCGCAGTGGTATTGGTGGCTGTGTTATTGTCAGGTCTCAGTTCTGTGTATGCGGCTCCAATCCAGGAAAAACGGGCAGGTTATCAGAAACGACAGGAAAAACGCAGTCAGGAAGTGGCTCCGGAAAGTCAGATCCGTATTCTGCTTCCTGAAAGCACAGTTGTTGATGGCGAAACTTACAAATTATCGGAAGTCTCACAAATTCAGGGTGAAGATTTTGATCTGATTGAAAAACTCAATGAAGTTGAAATCGGCAGATCCCCCTTGCCAGGCCACAACACTGTTCTCAGTGAATCGCTGGTTACTTCCAGAATCAGGCCACTGGTAGACCGTAATAAAATAGTATTTCCAGGGGCGACATCAACCCGGATTGAACGTTCCGCGCTGAAAATTTCCGGAAGTGATATTGAACAGGCCGTATCCAGGCATATTCAGTCTCAGAATCCCAATGAAGAAATCAAAACCAAATTTATATCGAGTATCCAGGATGTTCTGGTTCCCAAAGGTGAATTGACCTATGAAGTTGGAACAAAACGCGAGTATAAAAAAGAGGGTGGATATCGCACCTATGACATGGTTTTTTATATTGATGGGAAAATAGTCAAAACCGTCCCTGTCAGGGTTTACGTGAAAGTTTACAAGGACATTGTGGTGGCAAAAGAAACCATTCATCGTAATGAAGTGATTGAAGAAAGCGATTTGACCACCGTCAAGCGGAATGTGGACCGATTGCCCGCAACCTATGTGGAAGACAAAAATCATTTGATTGGTAAAATTGCAAAAAGAGTGATTGGACCTGAAGAAATTCTCAAAGAAAATTCGGTGACTACCGCGCCGATTGTCAATTCGGGTGATCGTTTGCTGATTGTGTTTGATACACCAACGATCCGGTTAACGGCTCCTGGAATCGCAATGTCTAAAGGCCGTATGGGGGATCGGATTCCAGTTCGGAATATAGACAGCAAAACGATTGTTTTCGCCAAAGTTTCCAATAAAAATGTGGTTGAAGTTCAATGACATACTGCTCCTCTCATAGAGATACTCTTATGAAAAGTTTTGTCTCACTGCTGATGGTTCTGGTTTTACTGGGAGGATGTCAGCCTCTTGCCAGAAAGTCCGGTCCGCAAATGCCAATGACAACGCAGCAAAATCAGGTAAATACTGTCGCAGAACAGGCGACACCCAAACCTTCTCCCAAAAACACCAGACGGCCACAGATTTCGTCCAGATCCAATCTCTATGAAGGATCATTGTGGCGTGATGAAGCTTCTTTCGGAAACTTGTGGCGTGACCATCGTGCCCGTTTTAATAATGACCTCCTGACAATTGTGGAAGTGAATAAAATTGTCACTGTTCCTCCAGCCAAGGAAAAACCGGCTGAAACTACAGGCGCTCCTAGTGATGTCGTGCAAAAAGCCAATCTGGTGCTGGAAGCTCTCTCTTTGCGAGATATGATTGAGGAAGAACAAAATGATATTTTGCGATCGCTTGATTCGATATCCGCTGAAGTGATCAAGGTTCTACCCAACGGCAATATGCTGATTCGAGGAAAAAAAACCGATCTTCGCCAACGGAATCAAATCCGGTATGTGACGACAGTTACAGGTATTCTTCGTCCGGCGGATGTCACACAGGCAAACGTTGTTTCCGCATCCAAACTGGCTTATCCCGAAGTCAAGATAAGCCGGCAGATTCAGGGCTCACTGGTTAGGGAACGTCTGGACAAACTCAAACCTTTGCTTGGTCAGCAAAAGGCTGGTTTGATGGGACGGATTACCGATTTTACCAAAGCGGATAACCGTCAGGCCAAATAAGGTTCAAGGTATGAGTTGGTTCTGGCGCGGATCGCTATGGTTGGTAATCTTCTTCTTTCTTTCAGGCTGCTTTGTCCCGAGAACGGTGCCAGAGTCTGATGATCAAAAATGCCGGTTGGTCACCAGAAAAATGACACTGGATCTGGCGGATCGTACCAATTCTGATCTGGCCGTGAGGGCCAGTGGTGAGGCCATGACACGCTCCATGTCCCAATGTGATAAACCGGAATGCATGCTGATCATCCCTCTCAGTATGCTTGCCATCCCCATCGGTTCTCTGATTGTTTCCGGAAGTATCGTGGCCGTTGGAAATACGGTGCACTGGATTGAACAGCAGGGACGTTGTGATGAAAGTGAAGTTCAGACTGCCCTTCAGACTCTGGCTGATTCTTTACGGAGTTTAGGGGGAATTATCCTGGATACCGGTCAGAATTTCATGCGCTGGTTTGAAGCGCAAATCCTATAGATCCTTCCTCATTTTCTTTCCAGAATGCTCACTCTCAAATATGTATAATCTGCCCTGTCTTCACCATTTTAATGTGGCTTCTGATTAAACTGGCAAAAAAGGACTGATTTTCGCATGATATATTTCATGGAATACTTTTTTTACTCGACAGTGGTAAGTTCTCAGCTTTCAATTCTCAGCTTTTTTTGAACCGTTTGAAATTATTATGATTTTCATATAAGCATAAAATTTTTTGAAAATTTTATATTCAGGAAACCTTTAATTTCAAAAACTTACTAAAAGTTGAATGCTGATAACTGAAAACTTACAACTCTTGAGTTTTTTAAATTAATTTTTTACAGCATATGGTCATGGCTCGTCTTGAAGATACACTCACACTGCCCGAAACCACTAAAATTCCACAAACCCTGAATTGGGTTGAATCTGTGGCTAAAGCGCTCAATACGGAAGAAATTCAGACATACAGCAAATTGATCAGCCAGATGTTACGTGAAAACAATGGATTATCAATCAAGATAAAGCTTCTTGCGTTGAGTGTTCTGAAAACATTTTCTCATCTTTCCAAAGATCAATCATTGCTTGTTGAGCAATCCAAAAATATTCCGTTGTCGGGCAATCGTGAAATATATTATCAGGTGCCATTTCTTCCAGAATTGACCATTGCTTCGGATCAATTGTTTCAGTGGTATCAGAAAGAAGCCAAATGGGTGCTCACGATCAAACGCGATCGTGGAGAATATTCCGCACTGAAATTAATGATCTATCTATATGAGGCGATGCTATTTCAGATGAGTACCCACAAGCAATTGCAGAAACAATATCTGACCATTGCCGGAAATCTTTTTAAGACCATCCGGGAAAATATGGAGAGTATGGAAACCGCTTTCCAGAACAAGGACACCACGCATCCCTGGTTCAGTCCGGAATCTGCCGGAGATTATAAACGGGTCGCGATGTTGTGGAAAGAAACATTGGATGTCACAACGATTCGCCATGGTCAGAAAATACCATCAGCGATGCGTCAGGCTACTGGAAAAATGCCCTTTGACTGGGTTGAACTCTTAAAAATCAACCATGCCAGCAAAGTGACCATTCTGAATATTGTCTATCCGTTGAATGGTCTGGAATCCCAATGCCGTGAAATTCGAACATACAGTTCCTATCTTCTGCATTTGGTGAGTCAGGACCGTCCAGAGTTTTTACATTCGCTGACGCATACCAGGGTGGCACAAAGCTTCATGAATCGGTTGAAAATCGCCTGGCAGTTGAAACAGAACTGGCCTCAATTGCCTCAAAATCTTCAGGAATCGGATCTGCGAGAGCTGTTGATGGTTCTGATGGAACAGGCCATCAACAGCTTGGCGACACACCACAAGGTTAAAATAAAGGCGCAAAACAAACTGGCGGAAAAATTCAATGATTTTGGCGAGCAGGTGCAAACCCGGAAGGAGATTGTCGTGGTTGGACCTGAAATGGAAATTGAAGAAGTTGCACAGCCTGAACCGGCGTTGCCCTCACCAAACCCGGAAAAGGTTGTCACGGAATCTTCAAGGGTGGAAAAAACGGAAGCCCCGGCAATTGTGGCAAGCACAAAGTCAGATGAACCGCAAGCCCTCGAAAAGGCGCCTTTGGCGGAAGCGGAGGAACAACAACAGGATGATGTTCCACCGATTGCCACGGATTTTGAACCGATTACCGATGAGATGGAATTCGGTATGGGAATACAAACGATGCCATATGTTTTTCCATTTGATTATAGTAACTTGAAAGAAGAAGTCCCACTTCAGTATTTTCCTGATATCAAATGGGATCAACTCAAATGGAGTGACATGCGGGCTGGTGAAACCCATGTTTTTAACGGAGTCACCCGCGTGTTTATCAAAAAACTCGAAACCATTGAAACCTATCGCTATGACATTTACACTCCAGAAGAGTTTGAGTTGATAAAACCGGCACCCAATTATTATTGTTTTATTTTGAAACAAGCAGTTGGCGATCGATTATTTTATTATGTTGCGATTAAAAAAGCAGGCCTGGTTCCCGGCAAAAACATCGCATGGGTTCAAATCAAACTCAGTGAACGGTTTATGGCACACATTGATAAAGCCTATTTTATGATTTTCCCCAAACCTTATAACCAGCATATCTTTGTCATTCCCCGATAAAGTCTTCGACAGTTGTAAGCTCTCGGCTTTCAGTGGTCAGACCGACAGTGTACCTCTGAATCAATTCTTGGTGGCGGTTGGGGGGCCTGGACAATTTAAAAAACTGTAAACTGACGGCTGATAGCAGAAGGCTTCAATAAGCCAGAATCAGCCTGAAAAAGAAACTGGCATCAATGTTGTGCGGTTCCCAGGTGACATTGTTGACCAATCCCGTTTCCACATTCAAATTTTCGCCAACCGCGATTCGGATGGCCAGAGCCCGTTCCCGCAAATCATGATGCAGACTCTCCCTGCCATCTTTGGGGAAGATGGTGGAATAAAACAGGTCCTGAATCAGAAAATAAGTATACTCTGAGAGTTGGAATACAAATCCCAGAAAAAAGAAATTGAGAGGAGTGGGGGATTTCTCAAAACGTGGTTTGTGGGAGATGGTTTGTGCTCGGCCCACATGAAGTGCCCAGGTATCTCCCAGATAAGATGATTCAAGAGCCATGTTGTAATCGTTAAAATCAGGAGATGTCTCCTTGGATACTGTATTGAGAGTTTCCAGATATTGGTCTTCAAAGTTGGAGGCAAGTTTGAAAGAGAACGCAAAATGTTCACTCTGAATCAGCGTTTGTTTGAGGGACAAGGTGCGTGATTCAATTTGGTATTCATGGGTTGGTTGATCCTGAAAATACACAAATTTTTGTTCCTCATTATCCCAGACAAAAATGCTGAATGAATCCCGGCTTGCCTGGTTGCGTTCATCGCTCATGCCCCACAAACGATGATATTGTTCAATCACCCGATCCAGTTCGCCCCCACGGAAATAAATATCCCGATAGGCCCACTGTATCTCGGTAGAACTACCCCATTGCAAGCTGAACAGGGCAATCCGTCGCAGGTATTCTCCATCCTGAAAAATGGAATAGCCACGGCCTTTGCAGTTCCAGTCATAAGCAGGTAATTCAACATGATATCCTTCACAGCGTTTGAACCGTATGGGAAAGTCTTCTGGAGGGCCATCTACGCCTACATTCACGCTCTTTTCAAAAAAATTTACATGGTAATATCCCAAGTCCAGAATCGCCCATTGACTATCCTTTTGTCCGGCGGTATCTGGCATGTAAAGTGTATTTACAAAAAAAAGTGGATGCTGGGGGCCAATGGACAAGGGACGATACATATAAAAAGAATTCAAACCCCATGCGTTTGATATGTAGATCAGCCAGAAGATTCCCCCCAAAACAAAGCGAATGGTCATCATGATGCTCCGGAAAAGTGAATATTTGCAGAAATGCAACAAACATTCCCATCTCTTGACATTCCTCCTGGTACTATCCCTGGCAGAAAGTTGTGCTGTGGAATCCGCCAAAGCCAAACTTCAGCTTAAAATTATGCCTTCCACCACGATCCATGTTGGCGAAACACTGACCCTTGATGCCTCTGAGTCGGTTTATGATCTGATTGCCTGGAAACTCGATGGCGTGATCTATGGCCCCTGTCAAACTGAAGAAGTGTGTGAACTCACGTTTGATCAGCCTGGATTTCATGAAATGCTGGTGGAAGTGACGATGGATTCAAAACCTGATGTGCTGGGTGTTTCTAAAACCAGGCATTCCATCGATGAACAATTACTGGAAATCACCGTTCTGCCTTAATTTTTTGTAAGATCACTGTTTACATGTTTGGACAGTCCGTCCATTATTTATCAAAGATTCCATAACAAAATCTTGAAAGGTATAATTCTTTCTTTGCCAATCGAGGTGTTGATTTTTGAGGTCATTTGCGCTTAAAGTTTAGTTAGGCCTTCAACTTTTAAGAGGATGAATCATGATGATGCATGAAAACATGCTATGTTTGTATAAGCAATAACAAGTGATGATACCCGTTATGGAGCAAGAATGAGTCTTTTTTCCAAAATGGTCGGAAAGAAAAGCTCTCCCACATCGGCAAAAAAAGGGGTGACGCCAGCAAAAACGGCTGTAACTCCGCAAAAAAACAAAACAACCTCTGTTAAAAACACACTCGCTCCAGTTGTATCTGAAAAAGATAATTTTTCCAAAAAATCTCCCCAATATTCTCAACAACTGGAATCCCTGAAAGGACTGCATCAATGGTTTTTTCCGGGGGCTGTTCCTGAGGAAATGAATGAACTTCTGCCCAAAATATTACGAGTACTTCAGGATTACACGATCACTGAGGCTCTGGAGCAATCTTATCCTGCGGATAGTCTGAATGATTATAAAAATTATGCTGAACTTGAATTCAAGACGATGGGAGAGACCAACAGATTGCGTTGCCAGAGTCTTTTGGAACTAGCCGAAGAAAATTTGCGGAAAGTGATTTTTGAACTAATTATTTTGTTTCATATTAACCCTGAAAATACCGCACCTGTGGAGGTTACCCCGAAAACCAGGCATTTTGATGAAGCCGGGCGCCCTGTTGTTCAAAAATACTCCTTTGATATTTTTCCCTCTGGTTGCATTTCAGGAATTGAGGGCATCACGCGTTTTCTTCCGAAAGAGAGTATTGAAAATAAGGGTGGTTTGTATGATGTGTTGAAATTCGAATATCCATCGCTCATGGAGCACTTCCAGAAAAAACAGGGGCCGTTTGCGATCAAGGCCTTGACCACACTGGGCAGTCTTGGCGGCATTGGTCATAAACAGGATTCAGATATTGACGCGCAGATTGTGATCAACAGCAGTCCTGAATACAATTATCGATGGAATGATGGTGATTTTTTTATTGCAATCCTTACCAAGGTTTTGTGTCGTGTTCAGGCCTATTTCTGGAACAGTGTACTGAGCGAAGGGGAGCGAAACGTTATTAAAAATCAGGCCTTCCAGATTCTTCAAAAGAGGGTTGGAGGCGCTGTGCCCCTGGAGGATCACAAACTGATTCCAGAGATCTTCCCCAGTTCCATTCAGCATGAAATCTTTCGTTTGAGTTGGGACCGCTTCCTGGTAATTCCTCAAAAGCAGCAAACAGCCATCATCTGGAAAGAGTTGGCTGAGACGATTTCCGTGTTTCCTCATATTTCAGCATATCTGCAGTGTTTCATCGATTTTTTCCCGTTTTTACAGCAGGTTCCCAAGGAAAAAGTGCATCTACGGTGTCTGCCGTTTTATAAAGAGCAGATCGACCAAAATGCTGTTGTGCAGTGGCTTTCGGGATTCTATGCGGACGCAATGAATCCCAACGATAGAGATCTGTTGCTGAAATACATTGCCAAAAAGAAAAATATTTCAGTGGACCAGATTCCACCGAAACTCAAGTATGCGGTGTTTCTGGATCATTTGACCAAGTCTCCTTCCCGCTGGTCCATTCTCAACGAATTTCTGAATTATCTGTCAGAACGCATTCCCTTTCATCAAAGCAAAACATCTCTGACAAAAATTATTCCGATTCTGCGTGAGATGTATGATCCTCAAAACCGGTTTTTTAACAATACCAGGATTGAGGCCATCCAGGAACAGAGCAAACAACGTTTTCGCAATCAGATGGTAGTCCTGATTGAGGAATACGAAGATTGGGAAGCACAGAAAGGCGAAGCGGTTCATGAAATTAATTTTTATAAAAAGACCAAGGTGGTTGAGCAGTATTTGAGCATGAAATATCCGGATGTGGAAATTCATTTGTTTACCAATTTATTGAGAAATCAACGCCGGGGCAAACACACACCTTTTCTGGTATCACCTGAAGGGAGCATGGCTTATTATCTGATGTTGAATGATCTGTTGCTCAATCCGTCGGTGCTCTTTTGTGGGATTTCACCATTTCCATTTGATATTCCTCATGAATTTAAAGTTTTAACGCGAGTGGGCGTTTGCGCGAATCAAAACTGGAATATGAACCAACTCAGAGATGGGGCCCAGGAAAAATTTTCAATACAGCAACTGCCGGATTGGGGACAGGTGGACATTTCCAAAGATGTCTTTCTGGAACATGCCATTCCAATTTTTCTCAGGGAAAGCGAGAAAGTAAGCCATCGCAATCTGCCCAAGGCCTTGCTGAATTGCTGGTGGATCGAGATGATTTGCGGCACCGGTGAGGATGACCATTGTGTCCCAACCAGCCTGACACGGTTGTTGTGGAATCCGAATCAGCGGTATTTTATACGTGAAGGCGTGGAGAATGAATATGTCATCATCATTCGTACTCTTGAAAGTGATTATCCTCAGCTTCAACAGGATCCCTGGTGGATCAAATTCACGGAAATGCTGACCCGTACCAAAGATTCCATGGTTCAAAAACAGATGGTGTATTGTTTTGCGCAACATGTCCGGATTTCTGACATCATTAATTTTAACAATGAGGCAAAACCCATCTGGATCGATAAAAATGAGGCTTCCTGGCGTCTGAAATGTTTGATCAACTTTTATGAATTGTTTTTTAAGGATCAGGAAGAGCGCATCAATCTGATGAAATTGGCACAAGGACGAGATGATGTTAGCCACAAAATGGAACTTCTTCTGAAGCAGACCTTTCTCAAATCGATGCAGAATGTGGAAAAAAGAATTTTGACGTTCAACCAGAAACGGGCCATGCAAAAACTGGTTCCTTACATCAACAAGGCGACTGCTGGTAAATATACTCCGGATGAAATCCGTGATTTTCTGGATCCTCTGCTCAAAATTCTTTATCAAAAAATCGTGATTGCTGATGAGTCAATCCTGGCACTGCCTGTTGCGGACCTGGATCAGATTCAAAAAATCCAGCTTCAGGAACTTAAAAAAGAGCGGAGCAAACTGGAGCTGGTGAGCAATAATATTCTGGATTTTTATCAATCCCAGAATTTTAAGATGGAGGGCAACACCATCAAAAAAATTATTTTAGGCTCCAATATCAAAATGGGCGGCAATGCAATGGAAAATTTTATTTTCAAATACCATTTTGAAAAGAATTTTGAAAAACGTCCTTTTCAGGTGCCATTGCCCATTTCCAAAACACTGTGCATCCCGCGTAATAAAATTTCTATTGAATTTCTTGATAAAAACCAAAAATGGCTGTTCAAGTCGATTATCAGCAAGAAAGAAGCCCGTCGGTCAGGAACCTTTCTTGATAATGAGATGGCCATGTTCACCGACCATTTGATTCAGGGACTGGCACGTTGTGTTTTCAGTGGTTACATCGGTTTTGACTCCAGGAATATGACTTATTTTGAGAAACCCGCGTCATCCTCTAAAAAACCAATTGCGACCAACCCTGTGACTCATCAGGATCTTCAGTTTCTGGCGGCGGAATTCAACCAGTTTTTTCAGCCGATTGTCGTGTCATCACGGGAATTTTTGAATGATACCCATTATTTACGAGATATTTTTATGGTGTGTCATGTCAATCGGCACAATATTTTGTCGCTGGTTGTGCGTGATAACCTGGATAGCAGGTTTGTGGTCGATATGGATATTTCCAATATTGAAGTCAGGATGGAAATGAAACATCCTGGAATGGGAGAAAAATTCCCTCGATTTTTACAACAGCTTTATAGTACAGAATGCCGACAGCTCTTCCTGTCAACATTAGACCAGTTGAAAATTCCCCTGGATCATGAAAAACCTCCAAGAGTAAAAATCTGGGTTAACACCGGAAGTTTCAATTTATCGGTGGCTCCCAAATTCTATCGGGTTTATGTGGATGGCATCGTAAACGATTTATGGCCTGATGACGTGACCAGTCCTCATTTTCTGAATCCTGCACCGTTGAAAAAGTCGTTTGACGTCATGGGTAAAGACGCGATTCGTGTTTATCAGGAAAATCAGGGCAAAGCGACTGGATGAACAGGGCTGTAAAAACCCGGGAAAGGTTCCCTATTGATTAACTTTTTGACTAATGAGTGGTTGTGTACGAAACATCCGATATTCGCAAAGGATTACGTGTTGAAATTGATAATAACCCCTATGTGGTGATTGATTTCCAGTTTGTAAAACCCGGAAAGGGAAATGCCTTCACTCGAACCCGAATCAAGAACATGTTGACCGGAGCTGTGCTGGATCGAACTTTTAAAACAGGCGAAAAACTCAAACCCGCCAATATGGAAGACAAAGCGGCTCAATATCTGTATAAAGATTCTGCCTGCCATTTCATGGATACCAGCAACTATGAACAGCTTGAAGTGTCCATGGACCAGGTTGGAGACGCTATCAATTATCTGGTTGAAAACATGGAGGTCAACCTCAGTTTTTATAATGGAAGAGCCATTGGCATCACACTGCCTAACTTTGTCATTCTGGAAATTGTGGATACCGCTCCGGGAGAGAAAGGCAACACGGTCACAGGTGCCACGAAACCCGCTACGCTTTCTACAGGCCATATGGTGTATGTTCCTCTGTTTTTTGCGACCGGTGAGTTTGTCAAGGTGGATACACGAACCGGCGAATATGTGGAACGGGTTAAAGTCAAGTAATGCTTCATAGCAGACAGACGCCATACCGGACACATCGGAAGCCTCTTCTTTCCATCGAAAAGCTTGACGCGGGACAATATGCCGGCCGATTTTCGGGTTATGTAGAAGGTGAAAAAACATTTGCCTGGGTTCTGCTCGAGGAGGTAGCGTTTAAGTTATGCTTTCAGCAGTATCCTCAAATCCCTGAAGGTGCCATTATTCGCTTTGACGTGGATCACTCCTGTCACGTTCTGGATGTTGAAATTCTGAATTGTCCTGTCACGTCTGTGCCTGCGTCAGGAGATGTTTTAAGGTGGCGTCAGGGAACTGTGCCAAGAATGAAGATCCTGCGGGAACGTCACAGTATTTTGCGAGATGTCCGGAACTGGTTTGATCAACAGGATTTCATGGAAGTCCAGACGCCCTGCCTTGTGCAGGCTCCCAGTCCGGAAGCACAGTTTTTTCCGTTTCGAGTGGAAGAAGATAATTATCTGATCACTTCACCTGAATTTCAGATGAAACGACTGCTGGTCGGCGGTTTCGAGCGCATTTATCAGATAACAACCTGTTTTCGTGGAAAAGAAAACGGGAGCCGGCATAATCCTGAATTTACGATGCTGGAATGGTACAGGGCTTTTGACACATTGGGTCGTATTTATCAGGATTTACTTGAATGCCTCGTTTGTGTTACAGAAAACCATCTGGCGCGGACAGGTGGCAGTGATTCGATTTTTCTGAAACCATGGCAATATGCCTCTGTAGCAGAAGTTTTTCAGGAATATTTACACCTTCCTGCTGAAGCTTTACTGTCAAAGCACGCACTTAAATTGCACGCCTTGGAGCAGAAACACGGAGCATGTCTGGAAAACGCAGAGAGCTATGAAGAAATTTTTTTTCGCTTATGGCATCTCATGGAACCCAAATTGGGCCACTCCAGTCCAATTGTGGTCTATGACTGGCCTGTGCAACTTGCCAGTCTTGCCAGGACTCGGGAAGATCATCCTGAGTTTGTGGAACGTGCGGAACTGTATGTTTCCGGCATGGAATTGTCCAATGGTTTTGGTGAATTGATCGATGCGTCAGTTCAGCGTCAGCGTTTTGAGCAGAATCTGGTGGATTATGCAGAGATCCATCGTCGCCTGCCACCGCTTGATGAATGTTTTTTATCCAGCCTCGAACAGGCTATGCCCCCCAGCGCCGGAATTGCGTTGGGTCTGGACAGAGTTGTCATGTTGCTGACTGGAACCACTTCCATTCAGGATGTTTTGTGTTTTGCGTGGAATGAACGATAAAAATTATGAAATTATAATGATGAGTCACCCATGAAACGAGATTTTATTTCACTACTGGACTGGAGTTCCCGGGAAATCAGGGAAACCCTTGAACTGGCAAAAGAATTGAAACGTCTTAATCTCAAAGGCGAATGTCCGCAATACCTTAAAGGAAAATCCTATGCGATGATTTTTCACAAGGATTCTCTCAGAACCCGTGTTTCTTTTGAAGTTGGGATCAAACAGATGGGAGGACATTGTGTTCATCTCACCGACAAAGATTTTGTCATGGGAAAACGCGAACCTGTCGCTGATGTGGCCCAGGTGCTATCACGGTATGTGGATGGCATTCTGATCAGAACATTTGGACACCAGGAAGTTGTCAGACTGGGACAGGTCGCCAGTGTGCCTGTCATCAACATGCTGACAGACTGGTTGCACCCTTGCCAGATCATGGCCGATATCATGACGATTGAAGAACATCAGGGCAGTTCTGAACGTGCAAGGGTGGTTTATCTGGGCGATGGTAACAATGTGACCAATTCATGGATCAACATGGCCGCCAGACTTCCCCTTGATTTATGGGTTGTGACATCACCGGAAACTCTGCCCGATATGGAACTTGTGGAAAATGCCCGCAAAGAAGGACTTTCCAACATTCATGTTGTTCATTCCTGGGATGACGCTGTCAAAAATGCGGATGTCCTGTATACCGATGTGTGGGCCAGCATGGGCGAAAAAGAAAAAATTAATGAACGTGTTCAGATGTTGCAGGGATTTCAGATCAATCAGAACATGGTCAATCACAGCAAGAAAAATGTCATGGTTATGCATTGTCTACCTGCCGAAAGAGGCCATGAAATCACCGCCGAAGTGCTGGATGGTCCGAATTCCGTAGTGTTTGATCAGGCCGAAAACAGGTTACATGCCCAGAAGGCAATCATGGTTCAGTTAGAAAAATGGAGAACTGCGGGTTAAGCCACAGGAGCTCACTTTATAATTCTGGTAATGAGGTTGTATGTCTGAAAACGTTAAGATTACTTTTCCTGAAGGAAAAACAATTGAATGCCCGGTAGTCACAGGGTCTGAAAATGAAAAAGCGATTGATATTTCCAAATTACGCAGTTCAACCGGCTATATTACTCTGGACCCCGGCTATATGAATACCGGTGCCTGTGTCAGTTCCATTACCTATCTGGATGGTGAAACAGGTATTTTGCGCTATCGGGGAATACCGATTGAACAACTGGCCGAGAATTCTACATTCACAGAAGTTTCCTATCTTCTGATTTATGGCGAATTACCCAATCAAACAGAATTGAAACGTTTTTCCAGCGGACTGACGGCCCATTCCATGATCCATGAAGACATGATCAATTTTTTTGAAAGTTTTTCCGTACAGCCTCATCCGATGGCAACCTTGTCGGCCATGGTTTGTTCGCTGTCAGCTTATTATTCCGAGGCCTCCGGTACAGTGGATATGCATGAGTTTGACCGGAATGTGACCCGCCTGCTGGCGAAAATCCGTACCATTGCGGCGTTTTCATATAAAAAATCAATCGGTCAGCCGTTTGTTTACCCCAAAGATTCACTGGCTTATTGCGCGAATTTTCTGCGGATGATGTTTGCTGTTCCCGCGGAAGAATATGAATTGGATCAGGAGATTGTTGATGCGCTGGATTTGCTGTTGATCCTGCATGCGGATCATGAACAGAATTGTAGCGCATCGACAGTAAGAGGTGTCGGTAGCAGTCACGCCAATATTTACGCATCAATCGCATCTGGAATTCTTGCGTTGTGGGGACCATTGCATGGCGGTGCCAATCAGCAGGTGATGTTCATGCTGGAAAAGATTCATGCCAATGGCGGGAATGTGGATACCTTTATGGAGCAGGTTAAGGACAAAAATTCCACTGCACGATTGATGGGGTTTGGGCATAGAGTTTATAAAAACTACGATCCACGGGCTAAAATTGTCAAACAGGCTTGTGACAGGATTCTAAATAAACTGGGAATTAAAGATCCTCTGCTGGATATTGCCATGAAACTTGAAGAACGGGCATTGGCAGAGGACTATTTTATTGAAAGAAAACTGTATCCAAACGTTGATTTTTACAGTGGTATCATCTATCGGGCCATTGGTATTCCCAGCAATATGTTTACAGTCATGTTTGCACTTGGACGTATTCCGGGGTGGATTGCTCAATGGAAAGAAATGCATGATGATCCGGCTACCAAAATCATGCGTCCCCGTCAAATTTATTCAGGACCGACCGTGCATGATTATGTCCCTATGAAAGATCGAGTCTGACAGATAATATTCCAATCCTTGTTTCCTCTCTTGAGTCAGGATGTCCTCTTGACAACCCTGACTCGCTCTTACATAGACTAAGAGTCCGCTTCTCTCAATTTTTTCAGGATCTGTTTTGTCGATGATTTCAGGAATATTGTATTATCAATATTTGTCATAATCACGATTTCGCAGAAGATCCGGCACAAGACTAAAGGAGTCTGATATGCAGGAAAGCATGCAATTTGATATCGCTGTGATAGGCTCAGGTCCAGCCGGAGAAAAAGCGGCGATGCAGGCCGCCAAGCTGGGTAAAAAAGTTGTTCTGATTGAAAAAAATAAACATATCGGGGGTGCGTCTCTGCACACAGGAACCATTCCTTCCAAATCGCTGAGAGAAACAGTGGTCGATCTGGAATTGCTTCACAAGATGACGCATGGGATCCAGATTTCTTACCGTGAAGGGTTGACGACTGAAGAATTCATGTCTTTGACCAAAGTTGTGATTGATGAGCAGGAAAGCCTGTTTCACAGGAACCTCAGCAAAAACCAGATTCCCTTGATTTTTGGCACGTCTCATTTCAAATCGGCCCACCAATTGGAAGTGGTTCGTGAACAAAATCCTCAGCCGCTGATTATTGAAGCCGATTATTTTGTGCTTGCGACTGGTTCTCATCCACATCATCCGGTATGGGCGCCATTTGACAATGAATCTGTTTTTGATTCTGACACCATTCTACAGATCAAGCATCTTCCCAAAAAAATCACGATCATCGGGGCTGGTGTGATTGGCTGTGAATATGCCTGTATATTCTCAAAATTGGGAATCCGGGTGAATTTGATTGCCAGAGATCGGGACATCCTGAATTTTCTGGATGGTGAAATTGTGGATACACTGGTCTATCGGATGCGTAACCAGCGGATCACCTTGCGTCTTGGTGAAAGTGTCAGGCACATTGAAAAAATTTCTCAGGATGAAGTTCATGTTCACCTGGATAGTGGAAAAATTCTTCCCTGTTCTACCGTGATGGTGGCCGCCGGAAGAAGAGCCAATACCGAAGGACTTGGACTTGAACAGGTCGGGATTGAGATGTCACCAAACGGGCCTGTCGCCGTGAATGAAAATTATCAGACTACTCAGGAAAATATTTATGCTGTGGGAGATATCATTGGCTTTCCCGCATTGGCATCAACAGCCATGACACAGGCACGAATTGCGGTATTGCATGCGTTTGGTGAACTTCATAATGAAAAAATGCCGACAGCGCTACCATTTGGCATCTGGACTATTCCCGCGATTGCCATGGCTGGGAAAACAGAGGAAGAACTGACGGATATGCAGATTCCCTATGAAGTCGGGATAGCGCATTTCAAAGAAGTAGTTCGTGCTAAAATTATGGGAGATGACGAGGGGATTCTCAAACTGCTGTTTGACCCCGGTTCATTGAAACTGCTGGGGGTGCATATCATTGGTCCCCGTGCGACAGAATTGATCCATTTGGGACAGGCTGTCCTTTATTTTGAGGGCACTGTTAAATATTTCATGAATGCGGTGTTCAATTATCCAACGCTGGATGAAGCCTACCGTATCGCGGCATTCAATGGTGTCAATCGGTTGCGGGTGTGAAACAGGGCAATATTGATTCATGAAAATCCAATATGCGGCCTGTCACAGTTATTGCATTGATAGGAGTTCACTGAATTTATGCCATAATTTTTGATGAAAGGTCACTATGGGAGCTGTCTTGTCACAACAGGAAGTTGATGCCTTGCTGAGAGGTGTCGCTGGTGATGATATGGGAAGCGATGATGAGGAAGAATATGATCCCAATGAGGTCGTCCCGTTTGACCTGACAGCTCAGGATCGCATCATCCGGGGACGTATGCCCACACTGGAGATCATCCATGACCGTTTTGTTCGACTGTTTCGACTGACATTGTCCAATGCGCTTCGTAAGGTGGTGGATATCAGTGTGCGTTCCACAGAGCTGATCAAGTTTGGCGAATTTTTGAAAACACTGCCTGTTCCGTCATCATTGAATCTTTTCCGCATGACGCCACTGAGGGGAAATGCCATCATGGTGCTGGAAACACGCCTTGTTTTCACATTGATTGATTTGTTTTTTGGTGGAACCGGAGAACTTGAAGTCAAGGCTGAAGGTCGTGATTTTACTGAAATTGAACAGCGTATGATCAAACGGGTGGTGATCAGTGCGTTGGAAGATCTGCAAAGTTCGTGGCGTCCTGTGTTTCCAATCCAGATCAATTACACTCGATCCGAGGTCAATCCACAGTTTGTGGCGATTGTGCCTCACAGCGAAATTGTGATTGTGGTGACCTTTGATGTGGAGATTGGACGTGCCCCCATGTCGATTACGGTATGTGTCCCCTACTCCATGATTGAACCCATCCGGGTCAAGCTCAATGCGGGTTTCCAGAGTGAACAGGATGAAGCGGATAATACGTGGATCAACAGGTTTAAGAAAAACCTGGATAAAGCTAATGTCGAATTTGTGGTGCAGTTGGGACAAACAAACATGAATGTCAGAAATTTCCTCAATCTGCAGGCCGGAGATCTCTTGTTGCTGGATCAGGAAGTCCATGAACCGGTTGATGTTCTCATCAATGGCGTCAAAAAAATTACCGGCTATCAGGGATCTTATAAAGGACACAAGGCGATCACGATCAAAGATTTGATTTATATCCCACCCATGGTGGATGAAATCTTTTCCAGTTCCTGATTATTTTTTAAGATGATACAGCTCTTTTTCAGCAGGATAATTCCCCCCCTGAACGTCCTCGAGCCATTTATGAATCCCCTCTCTGGCTGATTCCGCAAGAGAGGCGTAACGCCGCACAAAGGATGGCACTTTGCCAGTGGTCATTCCCAGCAGGTCATGAAATACCAGCACTTGTCCATCAACAAATCGTCCTGAACCAATGCCAATGGTAGGAATGTTTAGTTGTTTTGTGACATCTTGGGCGACTTCTTCGGTCACACACTCCAAAACAATGCTAAAAACACCTGCCTCTTCAAGTTTGGCAGCTTCATCCATTAATCTGGCCCGGTCGGTGTCGCTCTTGCCATCCACTTTATAGCCACCATAGACATGGACTGATTGGGGCCGAAAACCCAGATGTCCCATGACAGGAACTCCGATATCATTGAGCAGTGGAACAGCCTGAAGGATAGCAGGCGATGTTCCTTCCAGCTTAACCGCGCTGGCACTACTGGCTTTGAAAACTTCCATACAATGGCGAACTGTTTCTTCCACACTCACGCCAACACTTCCAAAGGGCATATCTGCAATGATGAATTTTTCCGGGGCATTTTGAACCACAATGCCTGAATGGTAGATAATGTGCTCCATTGAAACGCCAATGGTTGTGTTTTTTCCCTGGATCACATGTCCCAGCGAATCACCTACCAGAATCATATGAACGTCCGATTGACCCACCATGGTGGCAGAAAACGCGTCATAGGCGGTTAAGCATAAGATTTTTTCCTTTCCTTTCGCTTGTACAATCTGGGGAACACCGATTTTTTTCATAGGAACAGCTCCTGTCAATGATCCGGGGGATCGTTTGAAATATCATTTCACATTTCCAGGAAATGAAACCATGAGGTATCATTCCAACCACGAACAGAAATTTATCAGGAAGAAACAACATGTGCCTGAACAATATGTCGTTCACGGTCAACATGATCAATCTGAAGCAAAATCTCATCACCTTCCTGGTACGATGTCAATCCTGGTAATGACAGCACAAACAACAATTCTTTCAATTCTATGTTGGTGGCGTGGTGTTTGTGCCGTAGTATGGTGGCTTTGAATGGTTCGCCAATATGCTGAGACAGATAACGGATTTTCCAGTGTGCAGTGATCTCACGCTCTATCTGGGCATAGGTTTTTTGCTGGAGTTCGGCCTGTTGTGCCCAGACCATGAGTTTTTCTTCATCAAACAGAGATGGTCCATTGGCCAGACTTTGCTTTAATTGATGCTGCACGATTAAATCGGTAAAACGTCGGATTGGCGAGGTTACCTGTGTATAAACATCACATCCCAGACCTGAATGGCGCCCGGGGACGGTTGTGAGACGTGCCGGATCTATCTGGATATGGCGCATCTCTAGAGATTCTCCTGGTTGTGGCTGTTTTACAATCTCATAGGGCGGTTGCGTGCGGAAAATAGCCGGATATTTTTTTTCAGACAAGTATCTGGCCGTTTCATGATTCACCAGAATCGCCAATTCTTGAATGATCAGATTGGACGGACTGTTGCGGTCAAGAGGGATGATTTTGATTTGATCAGGATTGCTGATATCCATTTCTACTTCACGTCGTTCCAGTTCCAGAGCGCCATTTTCGATCCGACGTTTCATCAATGCCTGGCAGGCGGTGAATAGTCGCGGCCAGTAATCGGTTTCCTGACGGACATATTCATCGGCCTGATTATAACTGAGATTTCGGGATACCTGAATGGTTTCGCTACGAATTGCGTTTATTTGATAAGTTCCTGTTGCCGAAATTTCAAAAGTAAACGCAATGGCGGGTCTGTTTTTATGCGCCACCAGTGACAGTGCCTGATTGGACAGAATTTCAGGTAGCATGGGAAAGATTTGACGCAGTGTGTAAACGGTGGAAATTTTTTTTCTGGCATCCTCAAAAACCAGGGATTCAGGAGCTATTCTATCAGCAACATCTGTAATATAGACTACAATCGTTAGCTGTTGATCGTTCCAGGATAACACTGAAAAAGCATCATCATAGTCACGTGTCTTTTCAGAATCAATTGTCAGGCATTCCGCATTACTTGAAGGAGATTTTTCATGGAGAATTTCTGCGATACTCGTTGCTTCTTCCAATACATTTTGTGAAACATGGTCACGAATCTGCGATTTTTCCAATAAAAGTCGACACCACGAAACCGGCATTCCAGATTGTAACAACCATTTCCTGATTTTACATTCATCATCTCTCTCCAGGGTATTCCAATTCATCAAAGTGCTGATTTCTTTCCAGTGAGGAGACTCTTTAGCCTGGATCAATACACTGCGCAGTTGTTGAAGCCATTCACGCAAATCAGGATCGTCATCGACTGATAAGGACTGTTGCTGATCCAGTTGCATAATCCATTTCTGAATCTGAATACTTTTTGCGGCCAATTTCCGGGCTTGTCTGGTCTGCGTTTCAATCAGTTCGAGTTCGGCAGATGTCCTGGGAATGAAGGTTTGGTGACGGGTGCGTTTGAACCAGAGATTGTCTTCAAGCAAGGCGATGAGCAATGCCAAACGGGGAACAGGTTGGGGGGAATCCAGAAAGTTTTCTGCCAGTTCTTCCAGCGTATATTCCTGATCAGGCACTAGAAGCTCATGAATAATTTGAAGGTCTTGCTGTTGTCGGATTTCCTGAATTTCATGGATTTGGTGTTCCAGCAGAATTCTTATACGGGATGATTCAGTGATGGATACCGGGATGCTCCATTTCATCAAAAGCCGATTTTCAGGAAGAAACAACTCTTTGCCCTGAAAGGGTTGTATGATCAGTTTATTTTTTTGCTCACCTGCAATCCATCCAAAGGTAAGGTGATCATCTTTGAAAAAGAGGCAACATTCAGTCAAATGGCTGGACATAAACAATAGAGTTAAAATTTTGCGGTGATAGTAGCGCTCATGAGGAGTCCGGTGAAATAAACTTCTTCGGCGGCACCCGGCGCCTGTGGATTGCCGTAAAAAATATTTTCATCTTTTTGAATGATGACTGTTTTAGTAATGAAATGCATGGAAAACCTGAAGCCAAATGTCTCCCCATTGGTATCTATCGCAACAAATCGGATCGGAACCGGGGCAGCCTGGAATCGCTGCAATTGTGTACTGCTCCTGAAGTGGTTTGCTGCAGAACCCCGGAATCCACCACGATAGATACCCTGAATTTTGGCAAATCCTGTGCCTACGGAAATATCAATGTCTGATTCATTTGGGTTAAATAGCGGATGGATGGCTGCTACAAACAAATCGTAATAGGTTTTCATCTGGACGATAGGACGTTCAGATCTTGGTACAGTCGTAAGTCCTCCTACAGTTCCATCATCTTCATAAGTGGTTACGTGTGTGTACATCAGCGAAACATAATTGATCAATGTGTCTGTCGGAAATGCATATTCAATGGTGGATGGAGGCATTTCATGGACAAATTTTTGTTCAATGGTTTCTTCTTTCTGCCCCTCTAGTCTCCCCCGGTAGTCCAAGGAAATGTTAACAGAAAATGGTGGAATATCAAAAGCCGCTGAACCACTCATTTGAGTGAATGGATGGGGGGTGTCATATCGTGGGGTTGTCAGTCCCAAAAAACCTAATCTCCAGTATGAATCAGTAGAACCACCACCTCCTCCTTCCTGGGCATAAAGATTGGGGGTTATAAAAAATATCAACACATACCCGCCGCACAAAATCATGAATTTTCTGAGCAAAGCAAGCATGTGACTCCTGTTTGAAATTATAATGGACCAGATGGCGCATTCTGATCCTGACGGTTTTTTATGAGATCCTTTGCTTTTCTCTCATCGGACGGTTTGACTAAAACTTTAATCTCCAGAGCATCGACTGGGTGTATCAGGATGCTGGCTTGCTGTTTGTTCAAGACCCTGGTTTCAATACCTTCTGCTTCCAGAAAACCTGAAACCAGCTCCGCTTCAATCACTGACGTTGACGCCAATACAGGGACCCATGAGGGGAACGTTGAGTTGTTTCGAGCCTCTTGTTTTTTTTTGCGATACTCATCAAGTGAGATTACCTCAGCGGTATTCTGGGGCCTCTGGGGTCGTGGTTTCTGTGAATATTCGGTGAATTTTATCACCAGGGCTCCTGCAAGGATGAGAATGCCATAAACCACCCATTGACTCTGTGGATTGAGTCCCCAAATCAATACGGAAGAAATGATTATAGTCAATGTCAGTATTTTTCCCATAAATCCCCCCTAAATCCCTCTGCAATGATGTTTATTGTCAATGTGATGAGCTGACAATCGTAAATGTGTCAATTTGATTTTATTAAATTGTGGAAATTCAGATTGATGCATATCCCTGAGATAGATTATCAGGATTTCAGCATAATAGGACGCTCAACTTATGCTTGAGGCAATGTCACAAACCATACAGATGAAGGAGCTTCTAACAGGCCTAAAAAACAACAGATATTTTTGAATATTAAACGGGATGAAAGGGGCTTTGCGGGGTAGAATGAGCCAATTTGAAATTGAGAAAAATACTTCAAATTGGTTTCAGGGATGTTGTATCTGATCAAAATCGGATCCCTATTTTTTTCTATGGTGGGTCGGCTGGGATTCGAACCCAGGACCACCTAATTAAAAGTCAGATGCTCTACCAACTGAGCTACCGACCCATCCAAAGAAAGTCGAAATGTATACTTAGCCTTAACATTAATGTCAATGTTTCTTTTTAGAAAATTCCCGTTTTTTCAACACAAATAATTATTCTGTTGGTTCTGTCTCATCCGTACCCGTGGTTGCCTGTTCCGGGGCCGGTAAATCCTGTTCCACTTGTTGGCGTATGACTTCAACCATGGTTTCCGACTTGTCTTCATTTGCAAAATATTCAAACAGCCAGTAACCCGGCTTATTCACAGCTTCATCGACTTCCACTGTGTAGACGATGGAGAATCGTGAAAGATTTTTAGTCAAGGTCACGATGCCATCCTGAAAATGAATTCCAGCGGCAAGATTGGCATCATGATCACCACGTTCTTCAATACTGCCACGCTGTTCCAGGACAATATTGCCCTCACCATCTGTAATACGTATTCCAAAAATATAGACATCCGGGTTCAAATCGAAATAATGCACCACAGGATAAAAGGTTTTTATACTTAAGGGAACCCGTTTGATGGAATCGATAGGGACTCCATTTTCATCAATCTGACTGGAAAAGCTGAAACTTGTATTATAAATGCTGTCCTGATTGCCATCACGCTCAGCACATCCGCTGAACAGGATGGCCGGAAGAAGTATCAGAAGTAACAGAAACAACCGCATGAATCCTCATAAATTATAATTCTTGAAATAAAGTGGGATCTTTTTGTTTGAAATATTTTTTCTCACGCTCGGACAATTGATGGATGGTTCGCCCCGTGATGATGGTCGGGGTCAATAAAATCACCAGTTCTGTTTTCTCTTTTTGAATTTTTGTGGATTTGAATAATTCGCCGAGGATGGGAATCTCACTTAAAATGGGCACTTTATTTTCTGATTCAGAAACACGATCCTTGATGAGTCCTGCAATCAGGATGGTTTCACCGTTACGTGCGTTTACCATGGTGTTGATTTCACGAACACTCAATACGGGTGCAGAGGCCATGATCGTTCCATATTGAGGATCTCTTATCACAGCATCCTCCCCGACGGTATCCGTAATCACCGGATGAATGTCGATCATGATGTCTCCGTTTTCACTGATATAAGGCGTGACCCTGAGAGAGATACCAATCGTAACATGTTCTTTTTCTGCGGTTCGTTGAATGATGGGGGTTCCTGAGGTTGCCAACGGAGTTTCTTTTATGGAAAAAACAGGCTGTTCCTTGGCAATTTTGATGATGGCCGGTTGATTGTTCAACGTAGAAATACTGGGTGAAGAAAGAATCTTTACTTCCTGATTTTCCTGCAATGCTCTCAAGATCGCACTGGCTCGACCACGATCTCCACGAATTGTTGCTGAAAAAAACGACGAATCAGAAAAGGGGGGTTCCGAAGTAAAGCCACTCACACCATTTTGTTGTCGTTCACCAAAAGGGGTGATTCTTTCCCAGTTCACACCAAATTGAGTGTTGTCATCCAGGGTGACTTCAGCAATTTTGGCTTCTATGCGAACCTGGCGGTGAACAGAGTTTTCTACGACTTCCAGAAATTTGGCGACGTCATTGATGATTTCTTTACTGGCACGTACCAAAATCAGTCCGCTGTTTTTATTAATAACCAACTTAGGTTGCTCCCCCGCTACGGGCATAATTTGGGAGCCTTGCGAAACAGTTTGTGCCGAAACCGGCGGTTGTGCCGAGGACGCTGAGGAGAACAGACTGCCTAACCCTCCACTTGACGTTGGTGCCGTAGTAGTTGGCGATGTTTCCTGACTATCGCCTTGTTGAGGGTCACCTTCTGCGGCCGCGTCTTCTGTCGTAGAAAGGCCAACAAGCGCTTTGAGCTGTTTTTCAAGATCAACCCAGAAATCGGTTTCCATTTCACTGGTAATACTCCCTGTTCCTGTTCCTCCGGCTGTTTCTCCAATACTACTGACAGCGATTTCTCCTTTGCTGGAGCGTTTGATCATCAGGTGGTTCAAGGTAAATATTCGTGTTTCAAATTTTTTCCTGAAAACGCGAAGCACATTGCCTTCTCTTGAATAATCAAGGGCAATAGGGTCCAGCATGAAGAACAGAATTTCTTCAAGTGTTACCTGTTTAAGATCCACACTCACATTCCCTTCCACATCCGGATCGATCACAATGCTCAATTGACTGTCTCGGGCAAAAGCCTTGAGTACCTTACGAATATCGGTGTTTTCTAC
The DNA here is from genome assembly GCA_015232315.1 of SAR324 cluster bacterium. Taxonomy (NCBI): domain Bacteria; class Deltaproteobacteria; species SAR324 cluster bacterium. The sequence continues at coordinate 292,308 of JADFZZ010000001.1, forward strand.
AGCGATAGTGAACAGGCGAGGTCCCTTTTTGTCTTCCATCTGGGCGACAGGAACTTCAGGTAATGCTTCAAGCCCGTCAGCTTTTTCACCTGTTAAAGGTTTATAGGGAGAAACTTCTATTTCATCCCGCGTTTTTTGAGGAGTACTTTTATACTGTGACGAACAGCCAACCAACATACTCATCAATACAATTCCCAAAATTGCCTTCATTTTATTCACATTGACCTCTCAGGTTAATACTCATCATCATTGCGAGATTCTTCTACGGAAAAACTAATGTCTGGCTGATTCAAAAACAAGGTTCTTTTCCCTCGTTTGGAGCGCAGAATAATGTAATCTTCGCCAATAGTCGCCAGTGTTTCGATTCCAATGGGATCGCCTTTTTTCAACACCTGACCACTAATGGTCGCCACATACTCTTTGCCATTAAAAAAAATCAATTCAAGGCTCAATTCAGGCAAAGGCTCTTCAAATGCCTGTTGGATAATCTGATTGATCCTGGTTTCTTCTACCGGTGTTGTGAATGGATCTCGAACCCATCCCAACCGCTGAATCCTTGCGATTTCCTGCTGGATTTCCTTGGAGGACACCTTTCCCGGAACTTCCTGCTGAATTTCTTCCACAGACGCGGTGTTCTCCTGTGAGGGGGTATAGGTGACTGACGGCGCTACAGAATCAAATAACCCGTTTGAATATGCGGCAAACAAGGCACCCACAGGCAACAGCAATAATGCGATTTTCTCACTGGTCTTCATGACAGCCTTTTAATTGTATTGAGGGAACGGATTTTTTTCCTTCCGATTCATGTAGTATACGGTCAAATGAGTTTTTACCAGACCATCTTTCTGAGACAATCTCATTTTGGCCACTTCCAGTACCAGGGGAAGTTGTCTCAGTTCTTTGATGAAACGGAAGACAGTTCCATATTGCGCGCTGAAATATATATCCAATTGTTGAATATTCAGAAACTGGTTTATTTTCTCATTTTGATAGGCATTGTTGATCTCGCCTTCAATGATATCAATATTCTGAATTCCTGTCAGTCGGGTGATACCATAAAGCATTTCATACAGGGAAACGGCTTCAATTGGAATATCTACGCCCTGAAAGGACCGATTAATCGCATCATAGGTGATCTGTTTGGGAAGTGCTGACGCCAAAGGATAACTATCCATAAACGTATCAGAGATTTTTTTCCACTGGGCCTTGTCTTCTTCTGTTACTTGTGAATATTGCGACACCTGACGTTGGGTTGATAAGACCTGTTTCTGAAGTTGTGTCAGCATGTCTTGCTGTTGTGATGTGTCCATGAAGGCCATACCTGCCAGATACCCCGTGATGAGCAGAACGATGAGTAACCCACCAAGGATTAATTCAGAGATAAACCATTTCAGATCTTTTATATTCATAATACACTTACGGCTGAGAAAGAGGAACGAGTTCGAAGGTAACATCAAAGCGCAATGTGACCTTTTTTTCTTCATTCTGTTTGATGACAGTATTTCCTGTGGATGAAGCATTGTCTTCTGAAATTTTTAACGGCCGGGCTTCCAGTTTGGAAAACAGCGGAGACGCCTGTAAGGCACTGTAAAATCGATCAAAGTGACGTTTGGCACGATCTGCGTTGGTATCTTCCACGATGCCTGTCATATTTCCAATCCATCCATTGGGGGTGATTTCGGTGTTGATTTCTTTCAGGATCATCTGTTTGGGAATCACCTGACTGATCTTTTTGTAGGGATAATGCGATAATTGATATGGTTTATAGATTTCTCGTTCTGTCAACACTTTGACCCGGTGATAAAAACTCCGGATGCTGTCATCCTGTTGCAGTTTTGCCAGAACAGCCTGTTCGTTGGAAAGGATGCCTTGCTGTTCCATCACTTTGACATTCAATTCAGCATATTCTGAATTCCAATGAAAAAATAAAATACCCATGCAAAGGATCAAACCCAGAAACAGTCCGCCCAGAATAAATCTCAATTTGTGGAAAATCGTTGGTGGATTCAGTAAGTTGAGTTTATCCTTGTAGGGATTTCCCAAGGCCAGGCTCAGGGCACCACTGAATAAGCCGAGGTGATCCTTGAACGCTTCATTTCCCTGGAAATTCCCAATATCCAGATCTGCGATGGAATCATAGCCATTGACTTCCAGAGGTTTCCCATCCACTACATGCTCGCCAACAGCGTTGGCTGGAACCGGCATGCCGCAAAGGATCACCCTTTTGATATGATAATCCCGGAAGTTTTGCTGAAAATACTGTATGGATCGTGAAAGTTCTGTTGAAAAGCGATGCAGGTTTTGCCCTGTGAATTCCTCAATATCAGCGTTCTCTGCCTGATTGTCCGATTTCCCGAGAAAAAATTCCCGTGAGAAAACAAACCAGTTATTTTGCATGAACGAAATAGTATTCAAGCCTTTGCCGACATAAACATAAACATCAATTTTATTTTCCAGTTCACTTTTATCAGAAGTATCACAGCAAAAACCGGACATTGTCATGTTCATCGGTGCAATCAATACTGGTTTGAGACCAGCTTTTCTTAAAAACGCGTCAAATTGATCAACTTCAGGGCGTTCCATGGAAATGAGCAAATGTTCCCAACGTGGATTCCCTTTTTTGTCTTGGACCGTCTGGACCATTTTGTTGTCAAAATAAAGACTGGCGACCGGTTTGTTATGCAATTTTTCAATATTTCTATTGAAGATGGCCTTTAACTCATTGCTGCTGAGATCTGGCAGAACAATCCGTTGATAATGAGCCTGGTCTGTCAGCAGGGAGGCATAGGTGATATCTGTCTTGAATTGACGAATCTTGAGCAATTTTCTTAATTCAGCGGCCGATCGTGCATCATTCTGGGTTTGAGTGTAAATAGCCGAATTGAATACCTTGATCCGGTTGTTTTCCATGCCGACTTCGATGATATAATAACGCTGATCGGCCTTGCTGATGCATAAGACACGTTTCGAATACAAAAAAGAGGATTTATCGCTCATGAGTTAACTACCCTATAGGTCAAAAAATTATACGACAGCTTCAATCATACCAAACATTGGAAGCATGATCGCCATGGCAACGACAATCAACACGCCTGCCATGATAAGCATCATAATCGGTTTGAATGCCGCTAGAGCATTATCAATCGCTTCCGGAATTTCTTTATCGTAATATTCTGAAATTTTAGACAGGGAACTCTCCATCATGCCTGTCACTTCTCCCAGATTGATCATTCTCAGCACCAAGCTTGGGAACGTGTTTGTCTGCTTGAACGCCTCACTCATGGGCTGGCCGTTGATGATGGCTTGTCTCGCCTCCAGAATGGACGTCTCCAGACTTTTGTTCAGTACCACTTCGGAAACTATTTCCAGTGTTTTAGCCAGATCGACTCCGCTCATAAATAACAATTTCCAGAAATGAGCAAATCGGGACATGGCAATTTTCTGGTTCAAGGGACCCATGATCGGTAACTTGAGTTTCATTCGATCAATCGCCAACTTACCCTGGGACGTTGATCCAATATATTTATAAGCACTGATCATGCCTACAATCAATCCGAGTAGCAAATACCAGTAATTGCTCATGAAATCACCAAGCCAAAGCAAAAACCGGGTTGGTCCGGGAAGTTGTTTTCCTCCCATAGCGAATAAATCACTGAAATTGGGAATCACGACTGTCAAAACCAGCACGATCAGACCTGTCAGCATGGTCAACATGCCAAGAGGATATCTGACAGCGGCTTTGACCTGTTTTTTAAGGTCCCGATCCCATTCCAGCAAAGAAACAAGATCCTTGAAAATCACATCCAGTTGCCCACTCTGCTCGCCTGTATTCACGATGGCACGGTATATTTCATTGAAATAATTGGGATACAGACCGAGAGCCTCTGACAGCGAATTTCCAGATTCAACGTTGATTTTAATATCCTGAACAACTCTTTTAAAATGGTTTTGTTCCATTTCTTCGAGCATATCATCCAGCACATCAATCAACGGAAGTCCTGACGGAAGGCCAGTAGCCATCTGAACAGTAAACAGCAGCGTATCATTGGCACCGCTGAAAAACCCTTCAAGAAAGTTGGTTCCACGGGATTGTTCCTTGTAATCAATCAGCAGCAATCCACGTTGTGCCAGCAATTTTTCAAGCTGATCCGCATTTCCCGCGACCAATGATCCTGTGATAGCGGTTCCCGCTTCAGTTTTCGCATTATAATTATATGCAGGCATACCTGATCCTTATTATTTTTATGAATATTTGGACATATCCAGTTTTGGTGCCCAGAAACCACTTCGTTCCAGTTCCGCCAAAGAAATCATGCCCTCGGCAACCTTGCGGAGTCCATCAATTTTCAGGGGAATCATTCCATTTTCGACTGCGGCTTTTTCAATACGGCTACTATCCCCCCCCGCGACAACGAGTTCTCTGATAGTGTCATTCACGATGAGAAGTTCAACCAGAGCAAGTCGTCCGGCAGTTCCCTGCCCCTTGCATTCAGCGCAACCGGCACCTTTGTAAAACACCACTTCTCCGGGGAGTTTCCCCAACTCTTCAAGAACCTGGATATGTTTCTCTGACAAATAATCCTCTGTTCGACAATGCGGACAAATTTTTCTGACCAGACGCTGGGCAACGACCGCCAGAATCGCGGAGGAAACCAGAAAGGGTTCTGCGCCCATATCCGCCAGTCGCGGAAATGCTCCAGACGCCTCATTGGTGTGGAGTGTGCTCAACACCAGATGTCCTGTCAATGCGGCCTGAATGGCGATGCCAGCGGTTTCCCCATCTCTCATCTCTCCAACCATGAGAATATCAGGATCCTGGCGCAACAGGGCACGTAGTCCGGAGGCAAAGGAGAGTCCTGCCTTTTCGTTAACCTGAGCCTGACAGATCAGTGGCAGTGTGTATTCCACCGGATCTTCCAGTGTCATGATATTTTTGTCCAGAGAGTTGACATAGGACAAAGATGAATACAACGTCGTACTTTTTCCTGAACCAGTTGGACCTGTGATCAGGATAACGCCATAGGGTTTTTTGAGAATTTGTAGAAATTGTACCAGCACATCCGGCATAAACCCTAATTTCTGCATACCAACTTGTAAACCGCTGCTATCCAGAACCCGCATGACCAGTTTTTCACCGTCAACAATAGGGTAGCTTGAAAAACGGAGAGAAATATGACGGGAGCCATACATGAATGAAAGTTGACCGTCCTGAGGCGCTCTGGTGATGGAAATATCCAGGTTGGCCATGATTTTCAGACGGGTAGTGATCGCGGACTGAAGCACCTTCGGCATGACAGGGCCAGGCAATAACGCACCGTCAATACGGTAACGTGACCGGATAATGGTCGCCGTTGGTTCAATATGAATATCTGTTGCCTTGTTTTTTACGGCATAGACCAGCAGGTAATCCACCAGGACTTTGATGCCACCTTCATCAGAGGCCGCACCTTTTTGGGCACCAATATTTGATTCCGCGGCGGCGATCAATTCTTCCAGCGTTACGTCATCCTGTGCCGCTTCATGAAAATAACAGCGGTCCAGTGCTGTTAAAATATCTGTTTCTGTGGCTTGTACCACATCGATGTAGCGTCCGGACATTTTCTGGAGTTCATCAATGGTCTCAATGTCAAAGGCATTGGCCATGGCGACCAGAAACATGTCCTGTCCCATGCTGATTGGAACAACCAGCCTGTCCCGGGCAAATCTTTCAGGAATCATGCTTGCGGCATCTGCAGGAAATTCCGCGTTTTTAATATCAATAAAAGTTCGTCCGGACTGACTGGCCAGCACTTCAGACAAATCTTTTTCCCGAACAAATCCATGCTGAATGAGAATTTCACCCAGCAGTTTTCCGGTTCTTTTCTGTTCGCGAAGTGTAATCCCCAGTTGTTCCTCTGAGATAAATCCCCGATCAACCAGCATTTCCCCTAATGATTTCCCCTTCATAAACCTTCCTGATAGCACAAATAAAAAATGTAATGATAAGGTTTGTTTATTCCTTAACTAAACAAATTCAGAATGACAACAAAAATTTTTTATGATTGATTTTAATTTTCAGCAGGCCTGTTTGAGTGACCACATGTTTTATAAAACAGAGTCCTCGGGTGTCCCCTTAAAACAGGTTGGATTGATGTGCATAAATCAGAAACAGACAACCCTGTTTCAATGAAATATGAACATCAGATTCAAGGACTTCATTGGACAATCCTGTTGGTTCTTTACCTGGAACAAGATCCGTTCCCTGAAGTTCATATTTCAAGCCGTGAGTTTCAATACCAAATCCCCCGCCAAACAATGGCAACAGGGAAAGCACCGTTCCCGACTCCAGAGATCTGTTCCATTGAGTCCGGATACACTCAATGCGTTCCGTTGCTGTCCAGAGGATAATCCGGGCCTCATCGGAGTATTTATACAGCACCTCCAAATTTGCCAGAAAGTGATCCATTCGCTTGCCATCCGCACCCAGTAAATGTATTTCTGTCACTTGATGCTGCAAACAATATCGGATAGCTTTATCGGCGTCGTTTGTATTTTGCTCGTCGACTTTGATCAGAGGGATCGCTGATACGGTATCTGTCGATGCTTTCAGCGAATCGCCATCACCAATGATAACATCGGGGACACGGTTTTGTTGAAGCAACTGATTCGCACCGCCATCTGCCGCTATTTTGAGATCTGCCCACTCCCATAATCTCGTAAGAATCGCGGGATCCGGGGATTTTCCATTGCATACAATCAACGCTGTTTTTTTCATGAATTCATCCAATTCTTCAAATTCAGGCAAATTATATCTGGTTTCAACACATGTCGGACATCCGGATGATATTTCCAAACGAGCCATTGATGTCTTGACTCAGGTGGATCTTGTGGTGTGTGAGGAACGTAAAAATGGCTCACAACTCCTCAAACATCTGGGAATCCAGAAAGAGTTATTTTCTCTGAATGAACATAATGAAGCCGAGGAGTCACAGGGGCTCATTCACCAATTGCGCCAGGGACGAACGATGGCGTTGATTTCTGATGCGGGAACACCTGTATTTGCTGATCCGGGAACCATACTGGTTCAGCAGGCCATTCAGCAGGGTATCATGATTGTTCCGATTCCCGGCGCATCCTCCTTGATGGCGGCGTTGGTCTGTAGTGGTTTTTCGCTGAAAAGCTTCTATTATGCGGGTTTTCTGCCAAGAAATTCTCAGGATAGGCGGCATGCGATTGAAAACCTGACAAATTATCATTCCGTTCTTGTTATTTATGATACACCTTACAGGCTGGGTGCTCTGTTGAAAGATCTGTCACACTATTTTGGGAATCAGAACGGCGTGATCTGTTGTCAACTCACATATCCTGATGAAAAAATCTATCGGGGAACGGTTCGCAAATTATCAGAACAAATTACCAAAAATCCTGTTAAGTGTGAATTTGTCATCATCATTGACAATATCCGACACTCCGGGCCCAAAAACCGGAAATTCCCCAAGTCATAATCCTGTTCACCCATTCTGAAGGAGTCTCATGGAATCGTTGCTCAACAATTTTCCCGTGGTTATTGAAATCCCTGTCGCATGGGGTGAAATGGATGCGTTTCAACATGTCAATAACACTGTCTATTTTCGGTATTTTGAAGATGTCCGGATTGCCTATTTTGATAAGCTCAAGTTTATGGAGTCCATGCAAAAGACAGGTGTAGGTCCGA